>DLXM01000107.1 GCA_003448835.1 Bacteroidota bacterium
GACTTGATTCAGCAATTGAAAAATTAAATTCCGGAAATTCGTCTGTAAAAAATCTAGTTGAGGAATGAAGTATATTTTCGTTGATGAATCTTGGGAGGATTATCTTTATTGGCAAAAAACTGATAAAAAGAAATTGAAACGTATCAATGATCTACTGAAGGATATTGCAAGAAATCCTTTTGACGGAATTGGAAAACCTGAACCACTTAAGTTTAAATATTCTGGATTTTGGTCCAGAAGAATAGACGATGAACATCGATTAATATATAAAATCAAAGATGACGAAATACTAATCGCCAAATGTCGATTTCATTACGATNNCCGACCCAACCAAAAGACTAGACCCATATATAAGCTAAGTTCAGCTAGTTAAACTACAGTATTTTTCCATTTGCCGCGGGTGAAAAGCCAAAGAGTGAAGAGTCCGACAGAGGTTTCGGAGATGAATACACCCCAGAATACGCCTTTGTGGCCCCAATCGAGTGGGAGTGCCAGGTAATAACACAACGGAATCTGAATCAACCAGAAGAATACAAAGTTGATTTTAGTCGGAGTCTGAGTGTCTCCGGCACCGTTGAACGCCTGAACTGCCACCATCCACCACCCATATACTATAAATGAATACGATAATATGCGCAACCAGTCGCTCCCAACTTCGATTACGGTCGCATCGGAGCTGAATATGGCTATTAATTCCTGACTGAAACTGAAAAAGATGATGGATACACCGATTAGATAGTACATGGTGTAGAATCCGATTTTCCACACGGAGGACTCAGCGCGATCCGGCTGATTTGCACCCAGATTTTGTCCCACCAATGTGGCTGCTGCATTCGAAAGTCCCCAGGAAGGCATCATCATAAACATCATGATTCGCAAAGTGATGGTGGCTCCAGCTACGGCTTCACTTCCCACATTTGCCAGGATCCGCATCAAAAATATCCAGGAGGTCATGGCAATGATCATTTGTCCGATGCCACCTAGTGATGTTTTCAGAATGTTGTACAGAACCGACAGATCAAAATGTTTATCTGATTTTCGAACGTCGATGTGTTTACCCCCGCGACCCAGCAATATCCACAATTGCATTGCCACACCAATTCCGCGTCCAACGTTCGTGGCAATGGCTGCACCTTCGAGTCCCATTGCCGGAATCGGACCCCATCCAAAAATAAACAAGGGATCTAATATCAGGTTAATCAAATTGGCAATGATGAGGACTTTCATAGCAATAGCTGCATCACCTGCACCTCGGAAAATGGCGTTGATGATGAACAGGAGGGTGATCACGACGTTGCCCCCCAACATCCACTGCGTGTATTTGTAGCCGTGTTCGATGCTCCATGCATCCGCGCCCATCAGCGATAACAACTCCTTTGGATATAAAAATCCGAGTAAAGCGAACGGAATGGATGCAATGACTCCGATAAATATAGATTGTAGTGCTGCGGTTCCAGCTGCTGCGGGANNTCGAGCGACGATGGCGGTTACGGCCATGGAGAGTCCCATGACGATGGAATAGAGCAGAAAAAGGTAGGTTTCTGTGAGTCCAACTGTTGCTACAGCGGATGCACCAAGGCGTCCCACGAAATATATATCGGCAATTGAAAACGTGGATTCCATGATGAGTTCGAGCACCATGGGAACCGCAAGTAGAAAAATTGCGCGTTTGAGTCCAATTTTGGTGTAATCGGCTTCACTACCGCGTATCGCTTCTTTAAGTTCCTGCCAAAGTGTGTTTTTGGGAACCCGTTGCGGAGTTTGGTCCGGTGACGTGTTCGAAGTATTTGATTCCATGGATTTCGTGCGGAAGGTAGTCTAATTTCATAATGCGTAATGAGATTGTGTACAGGGGTGGGGCTACTCTGTGCACAGAACGCGCTAACTTACCTGATTGCATACATTTATGCAACACTCAATCCAAGTTTTGACATAATTTCAAAACCTGTGGGCCGAATCAAATTCAAACAAACACGATACTTCTATTATTCAAACGAGATTACAGTTATCACAAATCAACTCAATTAGCTACGTATTGTTAATTTTTGGTTATTGTGTACACATGGATTGAGGTTCCAGACTCTGGATCTCTTTTGGTCACATAAACCTTGTTATTTGCTACCGTTGAGATACTTCGTCCATTTGGAGTGCTGACTTTACCTAAAAATTCACCCTGCAAATCCAATATTAAATAATTATAAGCCGGATCATCTTCTGCAGGTGTTGGAACGTTAACCCAAATTCGTCCTTCGTCATCTACAAAAAATGAGTTGATCGCTCGTTTGTGGCTCGGCATTTTTTCCCGCATGGCACTTGCAAATCGATCACCTGCTTGTGAAATGAGGGTGTCCTTTTCGGCGGATGTGAGTGGTATGCGTGGGATATCATGGAAAAAAGTACGAGTCTCACCCGTGTTGACATCCATAATGGTGAATTCAAATATTTCGGAAGTAGCATGGATGATGGTATTTTTATCGTAGACACTTGTAAAGGCAGTTTCTCCGTATTCTCCCGGAAATGATCGAATTGTGAAACCATTATTTGTCTCCCAAACTAAAAAATTATTCATGGGTCCATAGAGTAGCGAATCTTTTAGTATTTCGCCTTCATAGGTCATTTGTCGCACATAATACCCGGGATCGGGTTTATTTAGATTACTCCGATTGAATGATATCGTTGTTCTACCGATGATGGTTTGATCTGTTCCTTCGAAAAAGACACTGGGTACGGTTTCGGAATTAATCATTTTGGTGTGTTTCCACGTCCCATCCAGACGCTCAAAAAAAGTAAATCGCATTTCAGAGCGATCAAAGACCACATATTCATCATTGGATGTGATTATTGAACCGCTAAAATTTTTCATTTCACCAGGTCCTGAACCTGATTGTGAAAAAGTTCCGATATGGGTTCCATCCGGACTAAAATGATGAACCACATATTTCTGGATATCGACTATTAGGATTTCATCATCGGATGTAACTGCAGGACCGATAGCGTAGCCAAAAATCAGGTCATTTGACTCTTGAATTGATACTGTTTCGGTGAGACTCCAGATTGGAATATCACCGGATGATTGTGCGATCTCACTCGGTTGCTTTGAACTGCACGCAGAAACTAAGATTAATAGAGATATAACTAGAAGGTGTTTCATAATTGCACTCATAAGCTTTTTGACGATTATTTCGATTGATGACTATATGAGAATATATACATCCCCGTGATAATATTTTATAGTCAATTGATGTGATTCTGGTAAAAATATATTCTGGCCGAATGAGGGCCAATTCTTTGAGAGTTAATCGGTTGTGATTACATTTATAGATGATTAAAACGATCAATTTAGTTCAGGAACTACACAATGAGTACACTTTTATATCCATGTCTTTGGTTCGACGGAGAAGCGCGTGAAGCGGCTGATTTTTACGGAACGTTGTTTCCTAATACTCGAGTTACGCTTGATAATGGGATGGTTGTGATGTTTGAAGTGGATGGCAGACGCATTATGGGACTAAATGGAGGACCATTATATAAAAAGAATGATGCCATTTCGTTGTTTGCCTATTGTGGTGGAGATGAGGCTTATATTGATCGGTTATATGCCGGGCTTATGGATGGTGGCACAGCATTGATGCCATTGGGATCATATCCATGGACTTCAAAATATGCATGGGTCCGAGATCGGTTTGGGGTGAGTTGGCAGTTGGATATTGACCCGATTAACTCAGATCAACATATTGTACCGGCGATGCTTTTTGTGAATGAAAAACAGAACTTGATTCAAGAGGCACGAGATTTTTATTTGGGTATTTTTCCGGATTCAAAACCTTTGATGGAGTCACCTTATGATGCATATATGGGTAAGCCATCGGGGACTTTATTATTTGCTCAGTATAAACTAAGAAATACTGTTATGAATGCGATGAGCCGTCACATGGTTCATGATTTCGATTTTAATCCGGGTGTTTCGATTGTAATTGAATGTGAAACTCAGAAAGAAATTGATCATTTCTGGGAGTCGTTGGGACGGGATGGACGTTTTGATCGCTGTGGATGGTTAAGTGATAAATATGGAGTATCCTGGCAGATTATCCCGTCTAAATTAGGTGCGTTGATGTCAAATCCAAAAACGGCACCACACGTGGGAGAAGTGCTTCTTTCCATGAACAAAATCGAAATTCAACCGTTATTAGAAGCAGCTGCACTCGGGATGGAATGATTATTGTGATCGTATTTCGAATTGAAGTGCATTTTGCATCCATACTTAGATTATGTATTAAGAATAACTTTGATTTGGATTCTGTATTTTAGCGCCGAACATTAATCAACGAGTATCAACAAGTTTTTATGGATCGTATTGAAGATTGGGTAGAACAATTTCTGATTAATTCAGGTGTAGCTGAAAGTGTAGTTCCAGGTATTCGCCTTGTGAGTTTGTTATTTGCGTTGGGAATCGTTTCGTCAATTGCATTCTGGATCACCCGTAAAGTTATTATTAAAAACCTGTATCGCTTTTTCAAAAAGACATCATTCGAATGGGATGATCTTTTAGCTGATTATCAGGTATTGAATAATCTGGCTCATGTAGTACCGGCTGTGCTTGTTAGGATATTTGCGCAAATTCTGTTTAGAGATTTTGAGTTTTGGCTTCCCATTGTCATTCGAATCACGGATGCCTATCTGATTGTCGTGGTAATGCTAATTTTGCTGGCATTCCTGAAAATGCTGGAATTTTCATTGGCTAAATCCCCCGTTTTTGCCAATAAACCAATCGCCAGTTATTTTCAGTTGGCTCGTATCGTAATTTATATCGCGGTTGGAATCATGGTGCTGTCGGAGTTAATGGGACGATCGCCAATCTATTTCCTAAGTGCTTTTGGTGCGATGACGGCAATTATTTTGCTGATTTTCAAGGATACCATTCTGGGACTTGTAGCCAGTGTTCAGATGTCCACCAATGATATGGTCCGTGTTGGTGACTGGGTCGAAATGTCTAAGTTTAATGCCGATGGTGATGTGATTGCTATTAACTTGAACACTGTTAAAATCCAGAATTGGGATAAAACGGTCACTTCGATTCCCACGTATTATTTTGTGACGGACAGTTTCAAAAACTGGCGTGGTATGCAGGAGAGTGGTGGACGGCGGATTAAACGTTCGATCTATATCAATGTAAATACCGTGAAATTTGTGGATCCTGAGACCCGGGAGCACTATAAAAAGTATTATTTAATAACAGACTTTGTCACCCAGCGTCAGCAGGAGATCGAAAAACATAACGCCGAACATGGATTTGATACTACGCAGCTTATTAATGGTCGGAGAATGACCAATATTGGGGTTTTTCGAAATTATGTTGAGTTATATCTACGCAAAAATAAACATATCCGAAAGGATATGACTTTGTTGGTCCGTCAGATGCCAATTGAAGATCGCGGGATCCCCATTGAAATCTATTGTTTCACGAATACGACGAATTGGGCTGAGTACGAAGGGATACAGTCCGACATTTTTGACCATTTATTTGCCGCGGTCTCGTTTTTTGATCTCGAAATTTTTCAACAACCCAGTGGAAGTGATATTATCAAGGTTGGAAATAATCTAAATCGCGATAGTGTTTAATTAAAGAGAAGAGTTTAATTTCAAATAAATTCAGCGTTTAAATTTTTTATCCCACCTATTGGATCAATCTCCATGAAAGATAGTTTCTACCGGCATATTGCGCAGACGAGTGACAATCCAATTGGACTTGAGATAAGTCATGCGAAGGGAATCTATTTATATACGACAGATGGGCGTCGATACACGGATTTCATATCGGGGATTGCAGTCAGTTCATTGGGCCATTCACATCCGGACGTTGTTCGCGCTGTTCAGGAGCAAG
>DLXM01000306.1 GCA_003448835.1 Bacteroidota bacterium
TATTCTGCCATCACTTCAGGGTCGGGATCAAGTTTAAATGTTGATGGTTCCAAAATTCAGATTTCAGTCGTTGAAGAGGCTCCTTTTCAGGAAAATATCTCCGTAAATGGAGCAATAATTCCTTCTCGCTCCATTTATTTAGATGCTGTAGAAGGTGGTAGAGTTGAACGGATTAATGTGGATGCCGGTGAAAATGTATCAGAAGGTGATGTCATTTTGGTGCTGACCAATAATAATCTACAGTTGGATGTAATGAATCGCGAAGCTCAAATTTTAGAACAAATTAATACACTTAGAGCAACCAGAATCCAATTACAACAACAACGTCTAACACTTCGAAACGATTTATTGACTAATCAAACCGAACTTCAAAGAAGGAAGCGTGAATTCGAAACGAATAAGTCCCTGTACGAACGAGGTCTCGTTGCTGAACATCAATATCTCGAATCCGAGCAGTTGTATTCAGAAGCACTTTCCAGATCTAAATTATATTCCGAGCAGGTCGCCATAGATTCATTAGCTATCAATGCGCAATTTACTCACATCGATTCTTCACTCGAAAACATGATTAAAAATCTGGATCTGGTGGGAGAAATTACTGATTTCCTGGTAGTTCGTGCACCAATCTCAGGACAACTCACATCCCTTGATGCTGAAATAGGTGAGACTAAAGTCTCCGGACAGCGTCTCGGACAAATCGATATTACCGACAGTTATAAAGTCCGGGCAACAGTTGATGAAATTTATATTTCGCGCGTGGAAGTGGGGCAAATTGGGGTCTTTGATGTAGATGGACTAGATTATGAACTATCAGTAACGCGTATTTATCCAGAGGTTACAGATAACAGATTCCAAATTGATCTCGATTTTACAGATCAACGTCCCGAGACTATTCGACGAGGACAATCAGTCCGGCTACGTCTGGCATTGAGTGAGGTAAGTAATGCGTTAATTTTACAACGAGGTGCCTTTTTTCAACAGACTGGTGGACGATGGATCTATGTTTTGTCGACTGATGGTGATGTTGCGTATAAAAGAGAAATCCGTATTGGACGTCAAAATAGTCAATACTATACAATAGAGGACGGACTACAAGTTGGAGACAAGGTCATTATATCAGGATATGAGACTTTTGGTGATGCCGAACAATTAAATATCAATTAATTAATAGATTTAAATTTATGATTAGGACTGAAAATCTTACAAAACTCTACACAACTGATGAAGTAGAAACAACAGCCCTAAATAAGATAAATCTTTCAATTCAGCCCGGTGAATTTGTAGCAATAATGGGTCCATCCGGATGTGGAAAATCGACTTTGCTCAATGTATTGGGACTGTTAGATGAGCCAAACTCCGGATCATATTATTTTTTGGATAAAAATATTACAGGATTGACCGAAAAACAACGAAGCAAAATCCGGAAGCAAAACATCGGTTTTATTTTTCAGAGTTTTAATCTGATCGACGAACTCAATGTATTCGAAAATGTTGAATTGCCTTTGCAATACCAGGGTGTCTCTGCATCAGAGCGTAAAGAAAAAGTGATGACCCTTCTTGAGCGTTTTGGAATTGGGCACAGAGCAAAACATTATCCTCAGCAACTATCCGGGGGACAACAACAAAGAGTTGCTATTTGTCGTGCCATCGCTGGTAATCAAAAATTGATTTTTGCAGATGAACCAACCGGTAATCTGGATTCAACGAACGGACAGGAAGTCATGAAAATATTATCTGGCTTAAACCAAAGTGGTACAACTATAATTATGGTGACTCACTCTGAACAGGATGCAGCTTATGCAAACCGTATTGTTCAGCTAAAAGATGGAATGATAGTGAATTGATTTATCAGCGCCGTGATATCAGCTCCAATATAATATGATCGGCAACGGCCAAATTTTCGTTTGATATAGATATCGACTCGTTTAAATTGATTTTTTCTGTTGTCTTTATCCACTCAACTTGACGTTCATTTAATTCATATCCATATCGATTCCGTAATTCGTTCATAGTAACCCCATCCCGTGTTCTTAGTCCCATCAACAGGCGCTCTTCGGCCATTTGTTCGGGCGATAGTTGTTCGACTTCAGATATGTTTTGCAACGCGCCGCTGCAATATTTCTTTAAATCCGGTGCGTTATTTGATCGAAAACCCCCCAGAATTTTCCCGGCACTATCAGTTTTATAATCCATTGAATGTGCCCCCGGACCCAATCCCAAGTATGGGGTATGATTCCAATAGTTCGAATTATGAACGGACTCATGTCCGACTCGGGCAAAATTGCTCACTTCGTATCGAAATATTCCATGTTCTTTGAAGGTATCAGATACTGTATTCATATGCTCGACTACCATATCATCTTCGAGTGGATTAAGCCGTCCCAATTGATGATATTTACCCAGACGCGTGCCTGGCTCAATCGTTAATGCATATGCTGATACATGAGGTGGATTGAAAGATAAAAGTGTATCAATGTCTTGTTTGAGTGATTTCAGGCTCTGATTCGGATTCCCATAAATCAAGTCACAAGTGAAGGTTTTAAATCCAACGTCATGGATTAATTGGATTGAATTTTTTGCTTCATCAGACGTATGCGCGCGATTCATGAATTTTAACAAACCCGGATCGAATGACTGAACTCCCATGCTGAGCCGGGTTATACCTATTTTTTTCAAACCTAAAAGATATTCTTTTTGGATGTCATCCGGATTCGCTTCAAACGTAATTTCCGCAACATGTTCGAGTCCGACGATTGCATCAATTCGCGATATAATTCTATCTAAATTAAATAAATCTAATCGTGAGGGTGTCCCGCCTCCAAAATAGATGGTTTGTAGTTTTCGACCATTTGCAAAAGTTTTGAGAGTAAAATCAATTTCATCTAACAATCGGTCGATGTATGATTGCAAAAGATCCGTCTTGGTTACGAAATAAAAATCGCAGTAGCTGCAGGCTTGTTTACAAAAGGGGACATGGATGTAAATTCCGAAGGATGATGGTGCTGAAATAGGCATCGAATTATCGATTTTCCGGTGTATAACGATCGAGCTCAAAGTAACAGAAAAGATACGTTTAAAAAAACGAAGGCCCGACAGGAATCAGCTGCCGGGCCTGTATTCATCCAACCGACTGACATGGAGTCACTATTTATGTCGTCGATTAATTTGCAATATACAAAAAATCATAATTCATACTAACTCTATATAAGAATTAATAAGAGAAATTGATTTATTTACTCATTGGTGGACAATAGGTAAGAGAAATCGAATTTACAATAGAATTTGTAATTGAAGTTGGAGAAAACGTGCTATACGGTCAGGAAGTGAGTCGTCTTTGATGTTATACATCGCAGTTAACTTCGTAATGTTAAAGTTTTTGTCCTGTGCCGCACTGAAACTATAGGTTACTCCACCTGAAAACAGATTTACATCTTGTTTGATGACATGCCGGTCGACACGGTAAGTTTCCGCCTTGACAAATGCTTCGGTTTCTTTGCTTATCAAATAACCTGCAAAAAGACTTGCTCCGGTGAAGATATGATCGAATCGTTCAGGATGTGATTCTACTTCGAGGTGCCGAATCATAATGGCGTCGATTTTAATTCTGAATGGATAGTGCCCTGGAAATGCTCCACGATATACATGAAAAGCAGCTGTGTAATATCCATCTGATGCTTCATAGTGTCCTGAGTTTTTGTTCAAGCCACCGAATATCCCGATTTCGGTATGGGTGTCATCCAAAGGAAAGTATCGAAAGGATGAACTCACGGCCATTTTGGTCCGTGGACTGGTTGGGATTTCATCGGATGCGCCGGGTCTGATGTTATTTCGGTTATCGCCATTGTGTAAGAAAACCCGAAATTCGAAGAAATCAGGATGGTACATTACTTCTAATCCGTAATCGCGGGCGTCAGCACCAATCGTATTTTTTGCCCAATATTCTGAGATGGCAGGACGATCGATTGCGTCGATATCACTATGTAGAGTAAAAGCCATTGAACGAGGTTGTGCACCTGCAAATCTACCACCACGAATTGTGAATTCGGGATTGAGCTTATAATCTACCCGCATATCCAGTAGTTGGGCATTGAGTCCGGACCCCTCGAGTTGTGAGAATACAGCCCATTGTTTACCGATACTGATATAATTTCTTAAGCGAAAACGTCGCAGTCCGAAACCAATTTGTTCAATAGTGTCATCATTTAAGTCACTCGTATAGTAAGTAAAACGAGGTTGAATAGTAGCTCCTAAACGAAACTGAACATCTTGTCCGGCTACGGTCACATTTTGTTGAGCGCTTAATTCGGTGGGTGAGTAAAAAGTCGCGAAACTAATAATTATAGCGACCAGTGAAGAGAAGCTGGTTTTAAATAACATGGTTCAGATATTTGTCAGTAGATAATAATTTAACTGACGCAATATCCGAACCATTTAAAGGGATAACAAGAATTTTCCCAGATGTTGACAAGAAATGAAAACACCTTAGCAATTCACGTTTTACAATTCTTTGATAGCTGAAACCAAGGATTGAAGTGATTTTTTAGCGTCACCAAAGAACATATACGCATTCGGTAGATAAAACAAATCGTTATCGATTCCGGCAAATCCGGGATTCATACTTCGTTTGAAAATGATCACAGATTTTGCACTATCAACGTTCAAAATTGGCATCCCAAAAATAGGGCTGGCAGGATTTGAACGTGCTTGTGGATTCACAACATCGTTAGCTCCAATCACCAAAACGACATCAGTTTTTTCGAATTCCGGATTGATGTCGTCCATATCGTACAACTGTGGATATGGAACATTTGCTTCGGCAAGAAGTACGTTCATGTGACCGGGCATACGTCCTGCTACCGGATGGATACCATACTTCACATCCACACCTTTGGCTTCAAGTAAGCTGGCAACCTCACGAATGGTATGCTGAGCCTGAGCTACAGCTAATCCGTAACCAGGGACAATAATTACACGCTGAGCATATGCTGTCATTACAGCGGCATCATCAGGTTGAACCTCACGAATACTTTTGCTACCATCACCAACAGCAGCTCCCGCGAGCCCGGCAGATTCTCCACCGAACGCCCCAAACAACACATTCGACAGCGGACGGTTCATGGCTTTACACATGATGTTTGTTAGAATGAGTCCCGCAGCACCAACTAATGCACCACTCACAATAAGCAAGCTATTATTCAACACAAATCCTGCAGCAGAAGCCGCTATCCCTGAGAGTGAATTCAACAGTGAAATTACCACAGGCATATCAGCACCACCAATCGGTAGGACAAACAGAATACCCAGCAGCAATGAAATCCCGATGATCACATAGAATGGAATCATGTTTAATGGATCATAAACAAACCATGCTGATAAAACAGCAATCACGATTACCAAAAGTCCGTTTATGGGTTTTTGCCCCGGATAGGTTACCGGATTCCCGGTGATTTTGCCGTTCAGTTTTCCGTAGGCCATGATGCTACCTGTAAATGTGAGGGCACCAATGAAAATACCGATACACATAATAAACAGATCACTTTGAGGAAGACTTACTCCCTCAAATCGGAAGTATTCACCGGCGGCAACCAAAGCAGATGCGGCACCACCAAATCCGTTAAAAATAGCAACCATTTCAGGCATTGCGGTCATTTCAACTTTTTTGGCAGCATAAGCACCAATTGCTGATCCGACTAAAACACCGGCGATAATGTATTCAAAAGTGAGGATTTCCTGGTCGAATAAGGTCACAAAAACACCAATAAACATCGCAAGGGATGCCATTTTATTTCCGGAACGTGCTGTTGCAGGTGAACCAAGTCGTTTCAGTCCAATTATGAACAGTGAAACCGACAACATATAAATTAATTGTACAGTGGTAGGCAAATAGGCTAGTACCACGTCAGGTAGGAACTGGCTCATTATTTATCCTCCTTCTTTTTAAACATTTCGAGCATTCTGTCGGTTACCATAAATCCACCAACGACATTTATGGTAGCGAAGATGATTGCTATAAATCCGAGAATGGTCCCGATGTATTCACCTGCGGATCCGGCTACAACGAGTGCACCGATAAGGGTAATCCCGGAAATCGCGTTCGCCCCCGACATCAGTGGCGTGTGTAACGTAGTTGGCACCTTCGAAATAACCTCAAACCCGACAAAACAGGCGAGTATAAATATGAAAAGATTAAATATCAGTATTTCCATAAGGCGATAATTTTAAGTTTGAATAAAAGACCTTAATGTGACAATAATACAATTTTATGAGAGTCCAAGTAACGCTTTCACAGTTGGACTATGAACCTGTCCCTGATAGGTTACTGTTGTTTGTTCGATAATTTCATCCTCGAAATCGAGAGTGATATTTCCGTCTTTGATGATCAATTGTAATAGTGCCAACACGTTTTTAGCGAACAATTGACTGGCATGTAGTGGAACCAAAGCCGGTAAATTTGTCGGACCCAGGATCCTGACGTTATTTACCATTGCGGTCTCACCGGGTTTGGTAAGCTCACAATTTCCACCTTGTTCTGCTGCAAGATCAACAATGACTGAACCGGGGTTCATATCTGCAACCATCGCAGCGCTAATTAATTTTGGAGCTGGACGGCCTGGAATTAATGCTGTCGTAATGACAATATCGGCAGCTTTTACATGTTTATGGATTGCTTCGCGTTGTAATTGTTTACTGGCTTCTGATAATTCCTTCGCGTATCCACCTTTTGTTTCGGCGTTTTGATCCTCTTCGGCCAGGGGGACATCCACAAATTTTGCACCCAAACTTTCAACTTGTTCTTTCACGGCTGGACGGACATCAAAAGCTTCGACCACGGCACCTAAACGTCGGGCAGTTGCGATGGCTTGAAGTCCTGCAACACCGGCACCTAAGATGAGTATTTTCGCCGGAGCAATTGTTCCGGCTGCCGTCATCATCATTGGTAAATATTTTCCAAGAGCATCGGCGCCCATTAGTACCGATTTATATCCTGCTATCGAACTCATTGACGACAATGCATCCATTTTTTGAGCTCTGGTGATTCGTGGAATTGCTTCCATCCCCAAAGCGGTAATTTTCTGTGCATTTAACTGGTCGACAGTATCACGATTCTGGGCAGCCCATAAAAAGCTAATTAACATGGCACCTGATTTCATCTTTTTGATTTCGTCAGTACCGGGCTTTTGAACTTTAATAATTACATCTGCATCTTTATAAGCGTCGCTAACAATAGTAGCACCGGCATTTTCATACGCTTGATCGGTGAAATAAGAAGCAATTCCTGCATTTTTTTCGACCTGAATTTGCACACCCATTTTAATTAATTGTGCTGCAACATCCGGGTTTACTGCTACCCTAAATTCACCTTGTACCGTTTCTTTGGGAACTCCTACTAAAACCATATAATCTCCTTAAGCAAAAGTTTTTAACTCCGACTAATCTAATGCTTTTTAAATGGTTTGCCAAATATTTCGGACTTAAAACTATTTTATTCTTTGCATGATAAAATACAGTACTGTTCCGATGCTCAAAAAGATAAGAGATGGTATCCAGGACGACAGGCTTACCGAGCTTAGAAGCCATAAACACACAACTACTGCGATAATCGGAATCAGTAATCCCCCGGGTAGTTGAAAAGAATGTTCGGAAGCTCTATGTTTTCGCACCCATGGAATACAGAAAACACAAAGTAAAAATATTAAAATACGGGTAAGCGCACTGAGCGCTGCCAGAATTACGAACGATCCGTATACTGACAACAAAAATACGACCACGCAAAAGAAGATAATTGAATTTTGAGGAGTTCTGTATTTATCATTTACATCCCCGAACCAAGCCGGTAAATTTTCTTCGCGCGCCATGGCATAAGTGATTCTGGGGGTAGTTATCACATTACTTGCAATGTTTCCACCAACGGACACGATAATTCCTAATGTGAGCAAGATAGCTCCGGCCGGACCCATTAGATTATCTGCTGCTTCAACGAGTGGTCTTGCACTGTTTGCGAGATCAGGAACAGCTGACAGACTAACAAATTGAATTAGCACATACAGAAGAGTAACGGTAAGTAAGGCTAATAGTAGCGCAACCGGTATGGTTTTGGATGGATTTTTTGTCTCACCGGCAGGTATTACCGCTGCTTCCCATCCTACAAAAGCATAGATAACCAGTAGTGCTGCAGTTCCCACGTTGGTATAATCGGGTAGGGTGCTCTGCATTGTTGGAAGAATATCTGTATTGATTTCAGAGAGCCCGAATCCAATTAAGAGTAAAAGGGGTAAAAATTTTAAAACTGTCAGAATCCCGACCGAACTCATGGCACGTTTGGTTCCTATTACGTTAATCCATGCCAGAAAAGCACAGACTACAAAAATTAGGATAATCCTTGATGTTCCGGTTGCCAGATCTTCGTTGAAATAACCGAGGGTTGCGATAAGTAAGTTCAGATTTGCGGCATAAGCGGTCAAACGAGCAACATAAAACGCCCAACCGGTCTGGAACCCAACAAAGGGTCCGAATACCGTTCGGGCGTATAGAATGGGTCCGCCTGTATTTTTAAAATAACTCGATAACTCGGCAAAACAGAGAATTACTGCAAGCATCAGGAGTCCACATCCTGCGAACATCATTGGACTCCAAACACCTGTTAAGCGCGCAACTTCCGCCGGGGACCCAAAAATTCCGGCACCGATGAACCCATTAACGGCCAGCAGCCAAATACCTGTAACGGTGAGCTGCCGGATCAGCGGCTCATCTTGCTGTTTTGTCATGTTAAGAGTGTGTTCCTGCTAAACTCAGCTATTGAATGTGATTGGCTAACGTGTCGACACGTTGAATAATCACAAAGTTATGATCGATTTGAATCGGTCTAGTATAGCTATTAATTCGCAGTTTTCGCAACTCAGATCTGACGTAATCCGGATAACGGCCTACATTTACACCACGTTCAAGAGTATATCCATAGCTGAAATTGTGATTGGAAGAATCCTCAAACTGATCGATAAATCGAGAACGATATCTCAGCGTTGAGAAAACCGAATCAGCAATTTCTTTGGTATCCATCGTGAGTGTAACTAAATCTAAAACATAGGGTTCTTCGAATTGAACCTTCACTGATCTACGGACCCACACTCCGTCTGAGTCATCATATCGTGGTGGATTTGTAAATCTCCAGGTTTTCATCGAATCTATAGCTGCTGCATCCCATGCAGGATTAATACCCGGTTGGGCTAGGGCAACATCCAAAACCTGACCTTCATGTCCGATATAAAATAAAACCGTCAAATTTACGTCGTCTTCTGGCGGATCACTTAGAACCGGAAAAAGGGCCATTTCAATTGGATATGGTACCGAGTCGTTGGGAGCGAATCGTTGTTGTGTTCCACACCCAACTATTACCAGCATTGTTATTAATAACATTGACTTCATAGAGCCTCCTTGTTTAAGCTGAAAAGGGGTGATTTGGTAATGTAATAAAACAGATTATTATTTGCACTATGATTTGCATAGTAGTCTCGTAATATCAGTGTGTTAACTAAAACAGAATAATTAATCATATATAACTTGTTGTCTTGCATAAAAATACTTTTTCATTTAACGTTTCGTGCGTTATTTTGGACATGTCATTGATGTTCAATTAGATTTAAAAATTATGAATCTTGCTCCTATTGATTGGATTTCGGTTGTCATTTATTTCATCGTTACAATCGGAATAGCGCTGTATTTCGTTCGTCGTGCCGGTAAAAATACTACAGAATTTTTCTTGTCCGGCCGAAACATGAAATGGTATGTTATCGGAACTTCCATGGTCGCAACAACTTTCGCCGCCGACACTCCGCTTTTGGTTACTGAAGTCGTCGCTGCTGATGGTATCGCGGGTAACTGGATCTGGTGGAATATGCTGTTCGGTGCAATGCTCACTGTGTTTTTCTTTGCCCGATTATGGCGCAGAAGTGGAGTAATGACGGATGTCGAATTTGTGGAACTTCGTTATGATGGTAAACCGGCTGCCTGGTTGCGTGGAATTAAAGCGATTTACTTCGGACTCCTGCTCAATGTGATTATTATGGCATGGGTTACTTTAGCTATGGAAACCATCATGAAGGTGCTATTTCCGGATATCACACTTTTTGGTCAGACTTCATTTAATTTTATTGGACTCGAAATTGGTGCCCCACTGGCGATTGTCGGACTTTTTATCATCTTTGTGGCACTTTATTCTCTTGCTTCCGGACTCATCGGAGTTGCGGTAACCGACATGTTTCAGTTTACGATTGCCATGGTAGGTACCATTATTCTAGCCATTTATGCTGTAAATTCACCTGAAATTGGTGGTGTAGCCGGACTAAAAGCTGCCTTACCTGCGCATACATTTAATTTTGTTCCGACTATTGGTCAAGCAGTGGAAGGAGCCGGTGTGTTGACTCTCAGTATTGCAGCATTTACTGCATACATTGGTGTTCAGTGGTGGTCCAGCTGGTATCCTGGTGCAGAACCAGGTGGCGGGGGATATGTTGCTCAGCGAATGATGAGTGCCAAGGATGAAAAAAACGCATTATTTGCAGCTCTTTGGTTTACAATTGCACATTATTGTTTGCGTCCGTGGCCATGGATTATGGTAGCTTTGGTTTCTTTGGTGATGTTTCCCGACTTGCCGGATGCTCGTGAGGGTTTTGTACTGGTGATGAAAGAGGTGCTTCCAGCCGGGCTACTTGGTCTGTTATTTGCTGCATTTATCGCAGCGTTTACATCCACATTTGCAGCTCATTTGAATTGGGGGACATCCTATTTGATTAATGATTTCTGGCGGCGTTTCATAAAACCCGGACAAACCGAAAAACATTACGTTTTGGTATCAAGAATTGTAACATTTTTATTGGCGATCATTGCGTTTTTAGTAACAACACAGCTCGATTCTATCAAACAGGCCTGGGGATTGGTAATCACAGCATCTGCCGGGCTCGGAACAGTTTTAATCCTACGTTGGTATTGGTGGAGAATTAATGCATGGAGTGAACTTGCTGCAACCCTTGCACCGATTGCGATGGTTATTTTGGTGCTATTTGGTGTACCAATTCCGGGAATCACCGAAGAATTTCCTATGAATCTGTTTTCCGTCGTGGCTATTACTACCGTTGTTTGGGTAATTGCAACCATTTTTACCCCGGCTACTAACGATGCTACACTTGATAAGTTTTTCCGAAGAGTGCGTCCCGGTGGACCTGGATGGAAAGTTGTTGCGGCCAGAAACTCAGATGTTCAACCTGATAGTAAATTATTACCTCTGGCTTTGGACTGGATTGCCGGGGTGGTCTTGGTATATATGGTTCTGTTCGGATTCGGATACCTGTTACTCGGCGAATATTTGAATTCAGCATTGTGTCTGGGTCTCGCAGCGTTCTCAGGATGGTATATTTGGTTTGATTTGAATAAACGTGGATTTGATTCAGTGATGGAACAATAGTCAGGGTGAAAAGTATTTATTTCTATGTATATTCAAATGTCACAATAATTAAGGAATTTCAACTGGATAAGCTTAGTGAACCCGCATCCACTCGCCATACTTCTCGTTTTTCGAAATGATAAAGACTTAGCCGAGAAAACACTAACTTCAATTTATACCAATCTGAACGAAGGGTATCAGTTGTATGTCGTGGATGACGCTTCTGATGATGATACAGCCCAGACAATCCAGTCTGTTATTCAACATTATTCACACGAACAGACATTTTTCTACGAAAACCCTACTGAATTAGGAAGAGAACGATCGATTAAAGAGCTTATGCAATTAATCGAATCGCCGCTTATCTGGATGCCTGAAACAATTGACGCAGATTTTTCCGATTTACAAGCAGTTAGTAGTGTGCTTAAATCTTCGAAGGAATCAACGGCTGTATCAGAATTGAAATCCACACATAACGAATCAAACGAGAATCATGTTTCGGGTGATGTTGTTAGTCCGGGTTCGATCGCTGCAAAGTGGTTGAGTGCAGTTCAATTTGAAGGTGATATCATTTTAGATAGTGATCAAAATAATGACACGGAGCCGGCAACCAACGGGGATGCAGCGCCTGATGAAACTTCCACTGAATCAATTGCAGAGGAATTATCTCCTAAGCATGAAACCAATACAAATCAGGCAACTTCCGTAAAACAGGAATTGCCAATTATTGGTGATGACGACTTCGATGAACCCGATTTTGAAGGTGTTGTGGGACAAGTTCGACCTATGAGGAACCGTCCGCAATCAAATGAATCTGTTAAACCGAAAAAAGAACCCATTAAATTTCGTCCAACACACAGATCGAATTCTATAGAATTGTCTGATGATGCATCTCAGGTAGCGAAAGAAGTTTTTGAAAAAGTTCAGGAATTTGTCCGTGAAGGGGAAAATCTGTACGCTTTAAAAGCAATTGACGCTGNNTGTTGAGGCTGCCGAACTTAAACATCAGCTTAAACTGGGTGGACCCGGGGTAGCACGGCCAAAAGTAAGGCGAGAATCCATACTGATTGTTGATCCGACTGAGGATGTTGAGGGTACTGTTGTAGTGGACAGACAAGAACCTAAAAAGACAGCATCCATTGCTTCTGATTTGGTTCTGGATGAAGATTCGAATTTCGAGCAGCAAGTAGTACTAGAATCGAAGCCAGATCTTGAAGACGTTGAGATTGAGAATGTCGAATCGGAAGTTGCAGATGAACCTGAAGCAGATGAATCTGAACTTGTAATTGAAGAAGAGCAAATCAGTGATGTTGATATTGCTGCGGACGATCACATTGAAAATGTCCCAACTGAGGACGACCCAATTGAACAAGATGAAGTGGATATCACTGTAAAATCTAATACCGAGGAACTTCCAATAGACGAAGAAACAGACGAAGAGACGGAAGAGTCTACTGTAGATGAAATTGATCAGGATGCCAGTGCCGAGACCGAAACTCTAGAGCCTGAAATTGCAATCGAAGACATGATCAATGAGTTTATAAAAAGAGAAGCTGCTGAAGAAGAGGAAGAAAACAAGAAATCCGAGGAATTGCCGCTGGTTCGTCCGAAATCCTACAGTAAAGAACCTAGAATATCGGTCATCATCCCGACTACCATTGATGGAAAAGCACTTCTTGAACGAACTATTATAAGTTTATCAACTAAAGCTGACAAAGAAGATCGTGAGTTGATTGTTGTCGACAATGCGAGTCTGGATGATACTTATGAGTATTTGAATCATCTGAAAAACGAAAATTTCATGCAAATCCGGGTGATTACGAATCCGGAGAACTATGGTTTTGCTCGTGCGATTAATCAGGCGATGGCAATTGCACGTGGGAAATATGTGTTAATTATGCATAATGATGTCACTATCGATATTGATGTTCCCGGCAAATTAGCAGATGTGATGGATCGGAATAATGAGGTAACGACATTGGGTCCGTTGACCAAAGTTACCTGGTGCGATGAACAGCGAAGAAAATCTGTAGATCCGGATGAAACGGTCTTTCGTAAGAATCGGGTGATCGATAGTTTTTGTATGATGTTGAGGAAATCCAAGGTGCATAAATTTGATGAACGTTATGGATTGGCTCATTTTGATGACATGGATTATTGTCTGGAGGATGCAAAAAATGGTGGTGTTGTTGCGATTGCAACCGGACTAAAAGTCAATCATTTGGGGGGATCGACGACAAGTGTGATTGGGCGTGAATCATACAGCCGTCCTTATTGGAAAAATGCATCCGAATTTGAAACAAAATGGGATGCACTTCCACAGTTAGCTCCTTTTACGGAAGATGATACCGAAATTGAAAAATTGACGATGATTTCAGAGTTATTAAATCCGTTTTATCCTGAGGGGCATCTTATCGATCTTGCCAACGAAATCATGACAAGTGAAGTAAGGAACGATATAATTGAGGGTAACTATTCGGTATCGCAGCATGTTGCTTTAATTCGATTAATGATGATTTTAGATATGAGGGATGTGGCCCGTGTTCTTGAGGATAAATTGGATCCGAAGGAATTTGACGACAGTCTCATGCAACAGTTAATTGACTTCTACTATCAAAAGAATATTTATTCACGAAGTCTTAAGTATCTCAAAAAAATAGATCACAGTAAAAAACCATTTAGTTTTAAACTAATTGAACTGAAAGTGTACATGGGTGCAAGGGAGATTGATAAAGCTTCGAATTTGTTGGCTGAGCTGATTCGTGAAGTTCCTACACATCCCGATTTGTTCAAGATTACCTCCGACATTCATAAACTTCAGGGAAATAAATCAGAAGCGGATGAATTTTACTCAATGGCTCATCAAACTGATCCATATACATACCGATAAGCTTATTTTAGTCGATTTTATCAATCGGTTATCATTATTTTACAACACTTTTCCTTAGGGTACTTGATTTAACCCTAAAGAAGCCGAAATTTGCGTCGTTACTCACTAAATATCAATTAATCTCTTTCTACATGAAATTTCAAGTCAATACTATACTGATGGTCGTGGTTTCTGCAGCTTTGATTTCCGGGTGTGCTGTTTTAGGCAAATCCGGAAAAGAATCTGCATCCGCGACTCCTCAAGTACAAAATGGTCAGCGTCCTGCCGGACCTGGTGCTCGTGCGAGTGCTCCAGCTGAAATCAAAAAATTCGGCGATGTTATTAAATCTGAAGCCGTAAAAGATGAAGGTCTTTTCAACGTATATAAACAAGAAGAGAAATTCTTTTACGAAATCCCGAACGATATGCTCGGACGTGAAATGCTGATGCTTTCACGAATTGCTAAAACCGCAGATCAAATTGGGTATGGTGGTGAAGTTCTGAATAATCAAACATTGCGATGGGAACGTCGTGAGAAGCAAGTGCTATTACGTGTTGTTTCTTTCAACAACGTTGCTGCAGACTCTTTACCAATTGCACAAGCTGTACGAAATTCCAATTTTGAGCCGATTATTATGTCGTTCAATATTGAAGCATACAATGAAGACACTACCGGTGTTGTGATTGATGTTACCGGACTGTTTTCAACGGATGTGCCTGCTTTTGGTCTTCAGGACTTTCGCCGACGTCAGTACCAGGTACGAAGATTAGATCCAAGTCGCTCATATGTTGAATCTATCAGAAGTTATCCGACTAATATCGAAACACGTAAGGTATTAACTTATGAAGCAGGTAGTCCTCCTTCAAACTCATCAACTGGTGCGATTTCTTTAGAAATCAACCACAGTATGTATTTGTTGCCTTCTGATCCAATGCAATCCCGTGAAATGGATGAGCGCGTTGGTTATTTTTCAATGAGTCAAAATGATTTTGGCTCTGAGCAGCAATTCCTGGATCAAAACAGTTATATCGTTCGATGGAAATTAGAGCCAAAGGATCCGGAAGCTTATATGCGTGGTGAATTGGTTGAGCCAGTTGAGCCGATCGTATTTTACATTGATCCGGCTGCACCGGATAAATGGAAAAAATGGTTAGCTATGGGTGTTGATGACTGGCAAGTTGCGTTTGAAGCTGCGGGTTTCAAAAATGCAATTATAGGTAAAATGGCTCCAACTCCGGAAGAAGATCCCGAATTTAGTCCGGAAGATGCGCGTTACACGATGATTCGTTATTTCGCATCACCAATTCAGAATGCGTATGGTCCTCATGTCCGCGATCCACGTTCCGGACAAATTTTAACGACAAGCATTGGTTGGTATCATAACGTAATGCAGTTGCTAAGAAACTGGTTCTTTGTCCAGACTGCTGCTTCTAATCCTGCTGCACGTGGGGTTGAATTTGATGACGAAGTTATGGGACAACTTATTCGTTTCGTATCTGCTCATGAAGTAGGGCACACATTGGGTCTGCCACACAACTTTGGAAACAGCTATGCTTATCCGGTTGATTCTCTAAGATCGCCTACTTTCACAGCGAATCATGGTACAGCTCCATCCATTATGGATTATGCCCGATTCAATTATATTGCTCAGCCAGGTGATGGAGTTACAAACTTCTATCCACGTGTTGGCGAGTATGACGCATGGGCAGTTAAATGGGGATACACCTGGTTTGGTGATATGCCGGTTGAAGAGCAGAAGAAAGTGCTGAATGAGTGGGTTCTGGAGCGTGCTGATGACCCAAGATTCTTCTACGGACGCCAGACTGGTAACCCTATTGATCCGCGTTCACAGAGTGAAGATTTGGGTAATGATGCTATGTATGCAAGTGAGCTGGGACTTAAAAACCTGGAAATCACCACAAACAATCTGATGGAATGGGTTCGCGAGGAAGGATCGAATTTTCAACAACTCGATGAGCTTTATGGCCAGATTTTAGGTCAATGGAGTCGTTACATGGGACATGTTTCATCAAATATTGGTGGTGTCTATGAAGAGCACAAAACTTTTGAGCAAGATGGTGCAGTTTACAGTGCGGTTCCTCGTGATATACAAAAACGTGCTATGAACTTCCTTGATGTGAATGCATTTAGTGCTCCAACATGGCAATTTAATGGTGAAATCTTGAGCCGCACGAATCAGGCGACTGTAGTGGAAGGATTCCGTGCACGTCAGGCTGCAGTGTTGTCAAGAATCACTGATCCAGCTAGAATCGCTCGTTTGATCGATTATGAGCGTCGTGAGGATGGTACTTATACTGCAATTGAGTTCATGGATGATTTGCGCAACAGTATCTGGAAAGAAACCAGAGGTACGAGTGCGATTAATGTCCACCGCCGGGCATTGCAACGTGCTTATATTGAGCGAATGGAATTCTTGATGAACAATGAGGCTCCATCGGGTGGATTCTTCGGTGCTGCTACAGTGAATGTGAGTCAGTCTGATATTCGTCCATTGGTCCGCGAGCAATTGCAGACGTTGCTACGTGAGGTTAATCGTGCTAATGCCCGAATTGCTGATCGTGCAACGAAGGCGCATTTAGCTGATGCTGCGAGTCGGATTGATAACATATTGAATCCGAAATAAGGGCTCGTTCGGTATTGCTGATTTGCCACTACGAAATTTTAATTTCCGTGACTAAGGTCACTCCAATAAATTTCTGAGGCGTCAAAATCAGCAATGCTTCACTCGCTGGGATTAAGAGGGGTTGGTAGCTTTGCTGCCAATCCCTTTTTTTGTGCCTAGAGATTTTTCTTCTATCAATTAGAATGAACATTATCCATTCGTTGGTTCCAGATGGCCATTTCGTTTAGTATTGCTGATTTGCCACTACGAAATTTTAGCATTCCGTGCCTATGGGCACTTCATTAAATTTCTGAGGCGTCAAAGTCAGCAACACCTCACTCACTGTGTTCAGAGAGGGATTAAATTATTTGGTTAATACTGATTCTAGCAACCATATGTGTAGTCAATACTTTACTTAAGAATTATTCGTTCATACTAATAATCGATAATATATCATATCAATTGTGTGTTTTATTATTAGATTGTATTGGTAAGTAAATTCTTAATAAGGAAATAGAAGTATGAAACAAGCTGGAACTGTAATTGCAATAATTGGGCTTATCGGCGTTATTTATTTCACCTATCAATACATGCAGGATACAGAGACTTTTTCTGTTCTGGGTGTTGATGTAGCAGCAACTACGGGTGAAGTTGTTCCGATAATATTGTCAGCTCTTGTGATGGTGGGCGGGATATTGTTGGGCAAGAAAAAATAAGGCTCGTTCGCTTCACTATTTGAGTGCTGAGTTTTTTCTTCGAAAAAAATAGGCACTCAAATCGCGAAGCTTCACTCGCTGGGATGAAGAGTGGGGATTAAATTTCTGAGGCGTCAAAGTCAGCAATACCTCATTAAATTAATTAATGGGATTAGAGTGGTTATGATGAAGTAAAACCCAAATACTAGGTGCCACTTTAAATGATGAAGCAAAAATTTTAAAGAGAATTTATTTAATGTTCCAAGAATTGGTACCTCGATTGAGACACCAATTCTTGGCAGTTTAACGAGCCCGGATAAGGTGCTCGATGTATCGCTACATAATTTAAGTATACCAATAATTAAAATAACAAAGGCACTAGAATGGAGCGTCTTTGACTGGCAGTTTTAAAACAATATTATAAGCAACTCATCAATTTTTAAGTTCATCTATCTGTTTAAATGGTTATAATTTTAGTTGAATAATTCAAACAAAAATGAAGTCAATTAAACAGTTGTTGGGAAATTCATTAATTTAAAAGAATGAAGAATCAAGACATTAGGTGGCAGCAAAGGTTTCAGAATTTTTTAAAGGCATTAAGTCTTCTGGATGATGCTGTTGAGCTGTTTCAGTCTAAAGGATTATCCGATCTTGAAATGCAAGGTTTGATACAGCGATTCGAATTTACCCATGAATTGGCCT
>DLXM01000198.1 GCA_003448835.1 Bacteroidota bacterium
AACTGCCACTGACCATACTCCCGAAAGACTCCAATTTATTCAAGATCAACACTCTGTAAACATCACACAGGATAACAAAGAAGCCGTAAAAGATGCCAATCTGATCATTTTATGTATCAAACCACAAAATGCTCACCTTGTCGCCACCGAAATCGCTCCATTTATTCCATTTGATTGTATTGTCGTATCTATCATGGCGGGAGTTACTCTATCAAAATTACAATCATGGATCCAAAATAATCCTGTAATCCGTGCTATGCCGAACACTCCTTCCCAGGTGTTATCTGGAATGACAGCACTGGCTGCCGGGTCACATGTTTTGGATGTCCACATGAACACTGTGAGTTCAATTTTTTCAGGTATCGGCAAGACCATCGGATTGGATGAAAAACATTTTGATGCTGTTACCGGACTCAGTGCCAGTGGTCCGGCATTCATGTATATCGCAATCGAAGCGTTAGCAGATGGAGGTGTTAAATGTGGATTACCAAGGGATGTAGCCATTCAACTTGCCTCACAAATGACACTTGGTGCTGCAAAAATGGTACTTGAAACTGGTCGACATCCAGCACTTTTAAAAGATGATGTCACGACTCCGGCTGGTTGTACAACAGATGGAATACTTGCACTGGAAGAAGGTGGTTTGCGGGTTACCTTGATCAAGGCCGTAACCGAAGCTACGAGAAGAGCTGCTGAACTTGGTTGATTATTTCAGAATTGTCATTTTTCTGGTCTGAATACCAAAATCTGATATCATTTGATAGATATAAATGCCACTCGATAATCCTGATGAGTCCAAAATAACATTATGTGTTCCGTGAGCAAATTCATTATTAGCTATTTGTAATACCCTGTTTCCCAGCATATCAAATATATCAATCCGCACCCTTGATGTTCCCTCTAATGAAAACGATATCCGTGTAGTTGGATTAAACGGATTTGGATAATTTTGATGAAGAATTGTTTGTGAAGGAATCGAAGAATGATTGGGTTCATCAATTGATGTGGACTTAATAAATACAGGTGTTAAAGAAATATCTTCTTCATAAATACCAGATACCCTGGCATTTGTAGAATCCGGCATCTCTAACCAATGCGTAAACTTATAATCTTTGGATGGAATTGCAGTGATTGTTACGGGTTTACGAGTAGAATAAGATCCAGACCACGATTCATCGATTGTGGGCAAACTTAGAGAATTTACCTGAACGGATCCTTCATCCTTATTTGGTAAATTAATTGTCAATTTATACGTCTTACCCAGTTGATATCGACTCCGAAGATATAACCACATATAATTGGACCTGACAGAGATATAGTAGTGCATATATTCGAGATGTGATTGCCATTTACTCAACTCTGTAGGTGAGCTCCAACGATCGATATGCCTTGCGATATGAGGTTCTATAAGTGCCTGAATAGAATCTGCTTTTGTTTTTATGTTTTCAGGTAAAAAAGTAGTGTTCAGAAGATCCATAAATCTGTTTGAAAACTGATCTCTGAATTCCGGATTTGTGTTTAATAATCGATAAAGCTCAGTTGACCATAATGGGTTGTTATGGGAAGGATTCGTAGGTTGTGCAGCATAAAACAAAGAGTTTCTGTTCGGTAGTTCATTAAAAAGACCAAAACCAAAATCGGTATCATATAAAATCCATCGCCACCGCCCATCTCGTCCTTTTGGCAAATCCGGATCATATTCAATCTGTTCTCTCCAGTATTCGATATTATTACCCGGCCAATCAGAATTACCAATAAATATTTGAATGATTAAATAGTCAATGAAATTATCAACATCCATCTTAGTCTTTACCTGATCAAAAATAAATTCTGATGACATATCATTGGTTCGCATAAAATCCATCATTGCCAGATAATGCTCATTACTCCCCTGCTCTACTTCGTTATTAAGTGTTAGATAGTCAATTTTATCTCGTTCAACACCAAAATGACGTTCCAGATAGTGATCATCAATTCGTTCACGTAAATGATGAATTCCCCAATATTCCCCATTAATAAATACTATTGTAGGCTGAAAAGCCTGCGTTTCAACATTCAAATCCCGAACCAAATTATGAATCAATCCATCCCGGAACATCACAAAATTGTAATCATTACCAGAATTTCTTAATAATAATCGCTTAAAGCTTGTGTGGTCTGATTGTTTAAAGAAAGGGTGCTCAAAATGTGAAACTCCATATTTATTTTTGGCATACAATCGAAGTGATTTTATCGGATATGATCTTGAAAATCCACCATGAATTCGGACGTCAATCTCGTGATTTAAAGTAGCTGAGGATGAAACTGACTCAAAATATTCAAAATTTGCCGGTTTTTCCCACTCATCCCCTTTTCTTTTATAATTCGCATCCGTAAATCCATTAATACTCACTCCGGGATTTGCATATATATAATCATCCAGAATTTTACCACCCACATAAATACCCGTCTCATAATCAAAAAGGTTGTCTTCCTGGATGGATAATGATATTACAGGAAGTTTCCAGTCCCAATATTGGTCCGTAGAAACAAAATAAGTATGAGTTGTCACCGGACCATGTTCATTTGTCGCTGGATTATAATATCG
>DLXM01000277.1 GCA_003448835.1 Bacteroidota bacterium
AGTGGACCTAAATCAGGGTGGGATTTTAATTTACATGTTTCGTATCCATCGAGAGCATCCATATAAATTAGCTCACCATTTTCTATGACGGTGACCTTATTTAAATACTCATTGACCAGTCCAACCGGAGAGAAACTTAAATGATAATTAAGGGGTGGAACGGGTTCTTTTGGAAGTGCAGCAGCACGAATAATAATAGAGTCTACAGAATCGTATGATTCGAATCCGTGCATCGCAAGAATATTAACCAGTCCGGGCGCAAAACCAGAATTGGGTATCATGAAAATATTTGCCTCACGAGCCTGATCATCTAGTTTCAATTGTTTAGTTGTAATGTCATCATCTCCACCAAGATCCACATATGGAATTCCTGCTTTTAATGCTATACTTGCAACTTTATAATTGTGCTTGAACGGAAGCGCTGAAATAATGCAATCAACACCGTTTAGAAGTGCAGTAACCGACATTTCTTTGTCGATTGCAACCCGATGGATTCGTAATTTTGAATTACCTGCAGTTGATTCCAGTTCATCAAGTGCATTTCCATTTCTGTCCAGTACACGGATTGATGTAACATTTTTTTCCTGGCTTAAAAAACGGGTTATGGCGGTTCCGGCAGCACCGGCACCTAAGACAGCAATTTTCATCCCTTAAATATGATTTTAAACATCGTCTGATTGTTAAATGATGCGTTATTTTACGCAATTTTTAGCAGAATTATTTGATTCATTACAAAAATAATACACATACTTTTTCGTTACACTCATGCATTATTAGTATATTTAAGTTCATAAAGTTCTTTGAAATTATTGGGGGTGTACCTGGTTTCGACGGAATGCGTAGGATCGTAGGTCGCATGTCGAGTTTCTCTCGAGAGTATCTTGTAAAAACGCTCGGGATTCAAACGTAAATGCAAACAATTACGAATACCGTATGGCCGCCTAACAGCCCATACCGTTCTGCAATGTGCCCGCCTGTCGGCGTGTTGTAAGGACGTCATACTTGACAGGATAGTGGTGTAAGTTGGTTGCGATTACACTGCGAAAATTAGTAACCTCGCATTTGAGCGCGTGCTTTACCGCTACCTCAACTGTTAAACTTAAAGCTAAGCTAAGCATGTAGAAGCTTATTGGTTCGCCGTTTCGGACGAGGGTTCGACTCCCTCCACCTCCACTTAAAGAGAGTTCTGATCGAAAGATTCTTCAATCGGTCAGGACTTTTTTATTTTTATCAACTTCGACTATAATGCACATTTTTAAATTATTTATTTACGGAACGCTACGTTCAGATGGACCAGAATTTCATCTTTTGAGTGGAACTGATGCCACAATGTCGAAAGCGAAGATTAATGCTAAACTTTATCTTCGAGCCGAAGACAACATACCTTATATCACAGTGCCCGGGAAATACATACTCGGACGTGGGAGTCATGATTATACAAAGGATGCTGCACTCATCGGCAAACTAACTGTACCCGAAGATTATAGTGTTGAACCGAATGCACCTATGGTAGAAGGAGAATTGTTTGAATTACCCGGATACAAACAAATTATGCAAGTAGTTGACCTCTATGAGGATTTCAGTCCAGGTTACGAATCAGAATACGACAGAGTTTTGTATCCTGTCAAACGTGAAGATTCGGACACTTATGAATTAGCCTGGGTTTATGTTATAGCTAACAATCATGCTGAACCCGAAGACAAACAAATCGAATCTGGAATTTATCTGCAAGATTAGTATTAAAATTTTGAATTAGTTTGTTATTTTATCGGTGTATTTTGTCCGAATAGTATTAATTGTAGTTTAAATTATTATAAGTCGTTATTAATTAATGGGATAAAGGTATTATTATGTCAGAAATAGGTAAAGTTGAAATCACATATCCTGATCTTGAAATAAATGTAGTTCGAGCTAAGGAACCCATCGAAGTTCCAATTGTTGAAAGTCGAATTGCCACTGCAGTAGCCTCTCCGAATTTTGTTCGCCATTTAACATTTGATATAAGTGGAACCCCATTGGAGGGTAAATTTCACGCAGGACAATCAATTGGCGTTGTCGCAGATGGTGTTGATGAGAACGGGAAGCCACACAAAGTCCGACTCTATTCTGTTTGTTCACCATCCCGAGGTGAAGATGGACATGGTAAACTGGTATCTACGACTGTAAAACGAGTTATCGACGAGCATTGGGAGACACAGGAATTGTTTACCGGAGTTTGCTCTAATTTTTTATGTAGTCAAAAAGTAGGTTCACTTGTAAAAGTAACCGGACCTTCCGGGAAGCGATTTATTTTACCGGAAAATCCACAGGACTATAATTATCTGTTTTTTGGTACTGGTACGGGTGTTGCCCCATTTCGTGGAATGATAATGGATTTAATGGAGCTTAACTCAAAAAATGAAATTGTTATGGTTTTTGGAAGTCCCTATCGAACCGATATTCTTTACGGTGATTATTTCAAATCTTTGGAAAAAACGATTGATAATTTTCATTTTCTGACATCAATCTCGCGTGAAAATCCACGTGCAGATGGCACAAAACATTATGTTCAGTACCAGTTACTTGATAACAGAGCTCTACTCGAACCGATTCTGCAAAAACCAAATACCTTAATTTATGTTTGTGGACTAAAAGGTATGGAAACGGGTATTTACCAAATTCTGGCTCAGCAGGGACTATGGGATTATATCACTGTAAAAGATGATTTAATGCAAAAAAATCCTTTGACCTGGACTTATGAAGAGCTTAAAGCAGGTGTGAAATCCTCCGACAGAATGCACATCGAAGTATATTAGAAAAGCACTAACTTTTTGATCTGCGACGAAATCGGGCGTGTTTGGGCACGGTTACTCCACTACCGAACCGAATGGTGTATTGGTGAGTAAATTCTGCGCCTAAAAATACGGTTAACGAGTTGTAGTAAATCCAAATCAAAAAGACTACGAACGTCCCGGCTGCACCATATGTACTTCCTACATCTCCCTGTCCCAGATAAAATGTAATAAAATATCTACCAGCCATAAACAATAGAGTCGTAACGATTGCCCCAATCATCGAATCAAACCAGGCAATTTTTATGTCGGGCAACATTTTAAAGATTACGGTAAACAACAAGGTTGTAACCACAACAAATAGGAGATAATTAATCAGTTTCAGGAAGGCTATTTGCTCAGGTAGAATATTTGATATTTCATTGCCGAATACCCCTAAAATGGCATCAAAAAGTAATGAAGAAACTAAGAGCAAAACGAATCCAATAACTAAAATAAATGACGTGAATCTGGAAATGAAAAACTGTTTTAGAGTGTATCCAGCTTTGACTTCAACATTCCAGATTGTGTTCAATGAACTTTTTAATTGAGTGATTACAGTTGTAGAGGTAAACAAGATTGTTCCAACACCGATTATGGTTGCGATTACATTCTTAAAGGTATGATTTGCTCCACTAATGATGTTTTCAACAAATGAGGCAACTTTTATACCAACCATTTCATCCAAAAAGGCCGAAACTTGTCCGGTAGCCGCTTGTTCACCGAAAATAAATCCGGAAATAGCTATTGCGATGATCAATAAAGGAGCTAACGAAAAAATGGTATAAAATGCCAATGCAGCTCCATGGAGAGGTATGTCATCGTCAATCCAATTAACAAAAGTTGAAGTGATTAAATCTCTTATACTTATCAGAAAAACTATTATTCTAAGAGCTTTAAATTCACCAAAACGATCGATTAACCAGGTGTTTAATTTGCGAAGTATTCTTTGAACCATTTCCTGCGTTACACTTTACTATTATAAACTTCTAAAAAGATAGACAACGCAGCATCAATATCATCAATATTATTGTAATAATGTGGCGAGAATCTAATTTTACCTTGTCTATGTGAAATTGTTACTTTTCTGGCTTTAAGAGTTTCAATCATTTTATCACCATTCAGACCTTTCGGAAGGTCATACGTTATAATTCCAGTTCGATTTTGGTCATTAATTGTAGTAAACCGAACCAGATCAGTACCAGTGAGATGCTGGTCAACCCTATCAGTTAATGAAATTAAATGTTTATTGATTTCATTTGTACCCAATTCCAGAAACGGATCTACAGAGACATTTAAAGCATATATTCCAGGGATGTTTAGTCCACCTAACTCATATCTTCGATTCGTTGGATTCAGGCCTTGCTCGAAATTTGATAGAGCCCATGGATTTTCTACGGATAACCATCCAACATATTGTTGTCGAATTTTTTCGCGGAGTTTGTCAGAAATATAAACAAATCCAATTCCCATTGGAGCCATCATCCATTTTAATCCACCCGAAACCAATCCATCAATCTGCATAGCCTGGACGTCAATTTTCGAGTTTCCAATAGCCTGAATGGCATCCACTACTAAGAAAGACCCATTATCTTGTGCAATTTCACCGGTTTTGTGTAGATCAATTTTATAGCCACTCAGGAACTGAACCGCACTGATTCCGATAAGTTTATGATCCTTCTTTATGTGTTTTGATATCTGCTCATCTGTAACAAATCCATTGTTTGCGGGGATCAAATCCACTTCAACACCATGTCGATTCAAAGTTTTATATGGGTATACGTTTGAAGGGAATTCAGCATCATTTAACAAAATTCGATCACCCGAATTCCATTCCAACCCGGCTGCAATCAGATTAAGTCCTTCGCTGGTATTCGTAACAAAACTAATATTATCGGGCGATGGAGCATTGATAAGTGTTGCAATTTTTGCCCTGGTTTGTTCTATAACATCAAAATCGATTAAATATGACTCGATTATTCCATTACATCGTTCATTCAAGTGTTTGTTTATATGCTGATTAACCTTGGTGGACAACACACCAAATGCTGCATGATTCAGGTAATAGTGAGGTTGTTTTAAATGTGGGAATAATTCTCGGTATGGATCAATTTGTACATCTTTAAACATATTTATAGCGCTTCTTTTGTAATAATATTCTTCAAATTTTTTTACAGAAATAACTAAATGACTTCTAAATGTACGGAAATTGAGTGAACAGGGTGTCAGACACCTTAAAATTAACCAATTTAGCGAGTCCAATACTCGTTGATTTTACGTGATATCTAAATATTCTGAGTTAATTTTGTTATTTTATCAGGCTAAATTTATATAAGAGGATGATTAGGGAATCCTTTTAATTAATCACGATAAAATTGAATTAAACGATTTCATGTCAAACAAAACTGCTGCTCAGATACGTCAGGAATTTCTGGACTTTTTTCGGGAAAAAGGTCATGCAATAACTTCAAGTGCTCCGGTTGTACCACAAGATGATCCTACGCTTTTATTCACAAATGCGGGGATGAATCAATTTAAACCGATTTTTCTTGGTGATGAATCGAGCTATTTGCAGGATGGTAAATCATGGCAACGAGCGGCAAATACACAGCGTTGTATCCGGGTTAGCGGCAAGCATAATGATCTTGAAGAAGTAGGCCATGATACCTACCATCATACTCTTTTCGAAATGCTAGGGAACTGGTCTTTTGGTGATTATTTCAAAAAGGAAGCCATTCAGTGGGCATGGGAACTACTTATCGATCGATGGGGGATGGTTCCGGACAGAATGTATGCGACAGTTTTTGAGGGTGATATGGAAGACAGTTTACCTGCAGATGATGAAGCGTTTGAACTATGGAAATCAGAAACGTCGATTCCGCACGAACATATCCTGAAGTTCTCTAAAAAAGATAATTTCTGGGAAATGGGCGAAACTGGTCCTTGTGGACCATGTTCAGAGATCCATGTTGATTTACGTCCGGACGAGGAACGTGCCAGAATCCCGGGGAAAGATTTGGTGAATACCGGCGATCCACGTGTAATTGAAATCTGGAACCTTGTATTTATTCAGTTTAATCGACTTCAATCAGGCAAACTCGAGCAGCTTCCTGCACAGCATGTTGATACAGGTATGGGATTTGAGCGCGCTTGTGCTGTAATCCAGGGTAAAATGTCGAATTATGATACCGATGTATTCACACCTCTAATTGCTGAAGTGAGCTCGATGTGTAAAATCCCATATGGGAAATCTGAAGAAGCTAATATTGCTATGAGAGTGATTGCGGATCACATCCGTGCTGTTAGTTTTTCGATTGCGGATGGAGCTTCACCTTCAAATGATGGACGAGGATATGTAGTCCGTCGAATTCTACGAAGAGCTGTGCGATATGGATGGGATAAACTGAATCTGAAAGAGCCGTTTATGTATAAACTGGTTTCCGGATTAGCTAAATCCTACAAAGATGTATTTCCTGAGCTAATTGAACAGGAAAAATATGTGAGTAATGTCATCAAATCGGAGGAAGAAGGATTCTTACGAACACTTGGGCAGGGGATTCAATTGTTTGAATCTATGATTGCCGGTAAAAAAATTATGAGTGGATCTGATGCATTCAAATTGCATGATACTTATGGATTTCCAATCGATTTAACATCATTGATGGCTCGCGAAAAGGGGCTGGAGGTGGATCTAACTGGTTTTGATTCCCTAATGAAAGAGCAAAAAGATCGTGCCAGGGCAGCCGGTAAATTCATGGTGGACATGAGTGGGCGCGAGGAATGGGTTGTAGTTTCTGAAGGTGAAGATTCGGTTTTTAAAGGATATGAAACCTTAGAAACATCATCGCATATACGCCAATTTAAAAAAGATAAAGTTGGATTCTTGTTTACACTTGATCAAACACCTTTTTATGCTGAAGGTGGAGGACAAGTTGGTGATAGCGGTTTATTGACCAATGGAAATGAAATCATCCGTGTTAAGGATGTGAAAAAAGTGCAAGGTAAATTTTATCACATAACGGATACCCTTCCCGATAATCTGGATGGTTTGTGGCAGGCTGTTGTTGATTCCGATAGACGATCTGAAATTCAGAAACACCACAGTGCAACACATCTGATGCATGCGGCTTTGCGCAGGTCTCTTGGTGACCACGTTGCTCAAAAGGGCTCGCTGGTTGAGCCTGATCGCCTACGATTTGACTTCTCTCATTTTGCAGCTGTGGATCAGGAAACACTCGATACAATTGAAATGGAAGTCAATGAAAAGATCCAGCAAAATATTGCTTTGGAGTCCATTTTTGATATGCCAATTGATGAAGCCCGAGAGTTGGGGGCCATGATGCTATTTGGTGAGAAATATGGTGAAAAAGTCCGGGTTGTTGTATTTGATCGTAACTATTCGATTGAACTTTGTGGCGGTACGCACGTTCGGTCAACTGGTGAAATAGGGTATTTCAGGTTTGTATCTGAAGGTTCTGCTGCATCTGGAGTACGCAGGGTCGAGGCGGTTGTTGGAAAAGCTGCTGATGCTCTGTTGAGAAGTGAGAAAAAAACGATTCACTCAATCCAGCAATTATCAGGAAGTTCGAAAGATCCGGTATTGGCGATGGAGTCCTTGATTCAGGAGAAAAAATCGCTTGAAAAAGAACTTGAAAAACTTAAATCCATTCAGGCTTTTGCTCAGTTAAAGGGTATCATTTCTAGTGGAAATACACTTGATAATGGGATTTACCTGATTACCGGTGAAATTCAGGGAGCTGACATGAATACGCTAAAACAACTTGGGTATGATATACTCAGAGATAAGCCATCAGGGACCGTTTCCGTACTTGGGTCTGTGGATTTAGAACAAGATAAAGTGAGTTTAGTAGCTACAGTCACTGAAGATCTGGTGTCAGATTTGGGATTAAAAGCGGGTACGATCGTTGGAGCGGTTGCCAAAATTACCGGTGGCGGTGGGGGTGGACAACCTACACTTGCAACAGCCGGAGGGAAGAATCCACATAAATTAAGTGAAGCACTTAATGCTGTGGTCGGGATCGTGTCAAATACTGCCGGATAATCTGTTTAATATCAGAAAAATCGGTATATTCAGTACGTTTTTCCAATAGGATGACATCCGGTTTATCAGATACATCCGACAAATATTTAGTATTCAATCGTGAGGTTTCCGCCAGGTGGGACTTCCAAATAACTGAAAGTATTAACTATGTCCAAATCTGCAGTAAAAGCATTTACGCCATCGGGCTTTGTATATAAAAGCACTGATTTGCCTGAGGCGACAAAAAAAGATCACAAAAAACTAGGACTTACCACGGACAACGTTATGTTTTTGTTCCGTGAAATGTTTCTACAACGTCGATTCGAAGAACGTGCAGCTCAAATGTATCAAAAGGGTAAATTTGGGGGCTTTTTGCACCTTTATATTGGTCAGGAAGCGGTTTCAAGTGGTGTAAACTTCGTTTTGCAACCTGACGATGATATCATTACAGCTTATCGTGATCACGGTTGGGGATTAGTTCGGGGTATTTCTGCTAAGGCTGGAATGGCTGAGTTATTTGGTAAAGCCACAGGCTGCAGTAAAGGTAAGGGCGGATCGATGCATTACTTTAATGCAGAGGGACATTTTTGGGGTGGTCATGGTATCGTTGGAGCACATATTCCGGTTGCTGCGGGACTTGCTTTCGCAAATAAGTACGAAGAAAATGGACGTATAGCTGCAGGATTTTTTGGTGATGGCGCGGTTGATCAAGGTGCTTTACATGAGGCATTCAACCTGGCTCAACTTTGGAAATTGCCAGTGCTTTTCGTGGTTGAAAACAACGGCTATTCGATGGGTACAGCTACTAACAGACATACTGCTACTGAAATTTACAAGCGTGCTTTAGGTTATGATATGAAACACGCGATTGTGAACGGAATGGATTTATTTTCTGTGATTGAAACCATGCAGGAAGTAGCTAAAGATATCCGCGAAAATTCAAATCCTTGGTTCCTGGAAATAAGAACATACCGGTATCGTGGGCACTCAATGAGTGATCCGGGTAACTACCGAACCAAAGAGGAATTGGAAGAATTCAAGAATAATGATCCGATTGAACGCCTTAAAACGTACATCCTGGATAAAAAATTAGCAAAACAAGCTGAAATTGATGCCATCATGGATGAAGTAGAGAAGGAAGTGCTTGAAGCAGTTGATTTTGCAGATGAAAGCCCGTTTCCAGAGTCAAATACCCTGTATGAACACATATTTTCAGGGGATGACTTAGTAATCCACGATCATAAATAATCATTTTCAGAAATTATTAGCAGGAGAAAATTAATGCCTGAATTACAATTTAGAGAAGCAATACGCCAGGCGATGCAAGAAGAAATGCGTCGTAATGAGAAAGTATTTTTAATGGGCGAGGAAGTTGCTGAGTATAATGGGGCTTACAAAGTGAGTCAGGGTATGCTCGATGAGTTTGGTCCAAAACGAATTATTGATACACCTATTTCTGAACTTGGCTTTGCCGGTATTGGTGTTGGTGCAGCGATGAACGGACTTGTTCCGATTGTAGAGTTTATGACCTTTAACTTTTCATTGGTTGGTGTGGATCAAATTCTGAATAATGCGGCAAAAATTCGCTATATGAGTGGCGGACAAGTTAATATGCCGATTATTTTCCGCGGACCTAATGCTGCAGCCGGTCAGTTGGGAGCAACGCATTCGGTCGCTTTTGAAAGCTTTTTTGCATATTTCCCGGGGCTCAAAGTTATTTACGCATCTGAGCCATATGACGCAAAAGGACTATTAAAAAGTGCTATCCGTGATGGAAACCCGATCATATTTTGTGAATCGGAGCAGATGTATGGAATGAAACAAGAAGTTCCTGATGAAGAATTTTTGATCCCGATTGGTAAAGGCAAAATCAAACGTGAAGGATCAGACGTGACGGTTGTCGCACACGGGAAAATGTATCATTTAGCTGTTGAAGCAGCAAAAGCACTTGCTAAAGATGGGATTGATTGCGAAATCATTGATCCACGAACGATTAAACCTTTCGACATCGACTTGGTAATCAAGTCAATCAAAAAGACAAATCGATGTGTGATTGTAGATGAATCACATCCGTTTGGTGGAATCGCTTCTGAAGTTGGATTTTTAATTCAACGTGATGCATTTGATTATTTGGATGCACCTGTACAGCGTGTTACATTACCTGATGTACCAGCACCTTTCGCCAAAAATCTATACGATTTATGGTATCCAAATGCGAAACAAGTGGTTGATGCTGTAAAATCAGTTATGTACAAGAATTAACGAATACTTTTAACATTCAGAGTTTAATATGGCTATTGTAATTGACATGCCCAAATTGAGTGACACCATGTCTGAAGGTGTTATTGCAAAATGGAACATTAAAGAAGGCGATAAGGTTAATTCCGGAGATATTATTGCCGAGGTTGAAACCGATAAAGCTACGATGGATGTCGAAGTATTCGACAGTGGTACCGTGCTAAAACTTATGGCCAAAGAAGGCGAAGCAGTTCCTTTGGGTGGAAAAATGGCCATTATTGGCGAAGCTGGGGAAGACATTAGTGATCTACTTGATGGAGATGCTCCAAAATCTACTGAAAAGGCTGACGTTAAAGCTGAGAAAAAATCATCCGATGCCGGTTCTAAAGAAAAACCTGCAAAAGACGAAGACAAAAAGTTTGATCCACTTTTCGGTGATATAGATGCAGACAAAACAGTTCCCGAACAATCTGATGATGATCGGTTAAAGGTTTCTCCTTTAGCCCGTAAAATGGCTCAGGATCAGGGAATAGATCTGGGACAGTTAACAGGTAGTGGTCCTAATGGACGTATCGTAAAAGCCGATATAGAGGGTTATGACAAAACTGCGGTTGCTAGTACATCTCAAAGTCAGACAAAATATCCCGACGTGACCATTTCAGCTGAGGATAAAGAAGTACGTATTAGTCAGATGCGAAAAACCATTGCTAAACGACTTGCTGAAAGTAAATTCACATCACCACACTTCTACGAAACTATTGACATCGATATGAAAGGGGCTATTGCCGTTCGTGAATCGATGAATGCTTCTGGCGATGTGAAAATATCATTTAATGATCTGGTGGTTAAAGCTTGTGCTAAGGCTTTGCGTCAAAATCCCAAAATGAATAGTTCATGGTTGGGTGATGTTATCAAGGAAAATGGTGGGGTTCATGTTGCGATAGCCGTAGCTATTGAAGATGGACTGGTAACTCCTGTAATTCGTAATACTGACATCAAAGGACTTGCACAAATTTCAGCTGAAACCCGTGATTTAGCTAAACGTGCCCGTGATAAAAAACTTGAGCCAAAAGATTGGGAAGGAAGTACATTCACTATATCAAACCTGGGAATGTTTGGTATTGAGGAATTCACTGCCATTATTAATCCGCCTAATGCTGCAATTTTAGCTGTTGGAGCAATTCGTGATGTACCAGTTATTGAAAATGGACAAGTTGTACCGGGTAAACGAATGAAGGTAACGTTGTCCAGTGACCATAGAGTAGTTGATGGTGCCACTTGCGCTGAGTTTTTAAATTCAGTTCGTAAGTTTTTAGAAACACCGGCAACTATGCTGTTATAATTTCTGAAAAAGTCGATTTAAAGGCGGAGTATCCACAAATACTTCGCCTTTTTTATTTTAATGACCCGGCGATTACTCAGAAATGGGCAGATTACAGGATGTTAACTTCAGGGTCCAACTGTATACCATATTTATCCTGTACACTTTTAGTAATCTGCTGTGAAAGCTCAATAATTTCAGATCCAAGTGCATTTCCATGATTGACTAAAACCAATGCCTGATTTTGGTGGACACCAGCGTCATTTTGTCGATGACCTTTCCATCCAAGTTGATCAATTAGCCATCCTGCCGGCACTTTAACTTTTGACCCGTTTGTGGTCGGATATCCAGGCATATCAGGAAAGGTGTTCAATAGTTTTTTGTACTCATCTCGATGGATTTCGGGATTCTTGAAAAAACTTCCGGCATTTCCTATTTCAGCCGGATCGGGCAATTTCTTAGTTCGGATTGNNCCCATATCTGATAATGTAGTTCTGATATCCCCATAATCCAGCTGTAATTGAGGTGTACGAGACAATCTTAGTGTAAGAGATGTGATGATATATTTACCTTTTTCATATCCTTTAAATACACTCGTGCGATACCCAAATCCGCAATCATATGCATCCATAGTGACCAAATTTCCGGAATTAATGGTATAGGCTTCAAGTGTTTCAAAAACATCTTTAATTTCAACGCCATACGCACCAATATTTT
>DLXM01000225.1 GCA_003448835.1 Bacteroidota bacterium
CTTCATGATTTGGATTGGGAAAAATATCCAGATGAGCATCCCAATTATGCGCTTGAGCATGTTTTGCCTGGTAAAGGATTATCTGATGGGGCTCTGGATGCGATCAGGGCTCATGCTCCCGAGCGTACCGGTAAACATCCAGAATCGGAAATTGAGCGCTATTTATTTGCGTGTGATGAGCTCAGTGGATTTATGCATGCGGTATCGTTGATGCGTCCCGAAGGATTTATTGGAATGTCGGCCAAGTCTGTAACTAAGAAACTTAAAGATTCCAGATTTGCAGCAAATGTAAGCCGTGATGACATCCGGCACGGAGCTGAATTAATTGACACAGAATTGAACGAGCATATCTTATTTTTAGCTCAGATTTTCGCCAAAACGCACTGAGAATATCCTCACCAAGTCACCTTTTTGAAATGAATTCCACGAGAGCGTACATTTGAGGCTTCAAATCCTGTTACGTTCCCGTTGTCATCCCTCAAAAATTTTATTTCAGCAATAGGAAATCCACCTGCGAAAATATCTTCTTTTCCAGGGGTCAAAGTGATTGGATCTGCGATCTGATAGTGAACTAATTCGAGTTTGTCCTCATTTAAAACGACTCGATAAACTGTTTCAAGTTCTTCACTATAAAATGTTCCGGTAAAGGATGCCATTTCATCAAGTGAGGGATTCCATGCTACTTTTCTTGCAACGTGATTGCCATTTTGATGGAGTGTAAGAGAATCAGCGGTTCCATCCGAATTTCTATGAAATGTGAGACCGGCAGGAACGCCAACCAGTGTGAATGTAGAATCAGATGTTGCCTGTATATTGATTTCAGGCTGACCGGTTGCCTGAGTATAAATCCGATCGCCATCACGTGAAAATGTCAGTATAAATCCGGGCGCAACTACCAACTCATATCTTCCGGTTAAGTCTTCAAATTTTGTAACATCATATTCGAAAGCAGTTTTTTCAGTTTCATCTGCAGTATCATCTGAAGCTTTTTCCTCTTCTGGTGTTTCAAAATACTCCTCGAAAAACGCATCAGCAACTTTGTTTGCAATCGAACCATCGAACGATGCAAAATTACTCTGAGTCACAACTGCGGCATCAATCTCAGGAAAGTACATGAGCATCGATCGGTGAGCTACATCCGCCCCACCATGCTGGATATATTTTTGCCCTTTGTACTCGTTTACAAAAAGACCCAGTCCGTAGTTCGAAGGTTTTCCACTATTCAATACATTAGATGTAATCATTTTCTCGTGTGTTGCAGCACTTCCCACTTTATGATCTTTGAAATTTCGAAGCCATTTGGCCAAATCATTTACGGTTGTATAAATCCCACCAGGACCTTTTCCACCCGCTAAATCCTCTACCTCGTGGAAGGTTCCGTCGTCACCGTTTTCATAACCGACCGCCCGACCCGGGATCACATGTTTATGATCACGTCGATAGGTTGTATTCATCATTCCGAGAGGCTCAAATATGTTTTCACGAGTCCAATCTACGAAATCTTCTTTGGTCACACGTTCAACTACAATTGTAGCCAGATAAAATGTGGTATTGTTATAGTTGAATTCTTCGCCGGGGATGTTTTGCAGCTCAGGCTGGCGCTGCACGATGCGAATCAGCTGCTCTTCAGTCATGTCATTATTCATGCTTCTGCCGGTCATAGCCAGTGTATTTAGAAATTCACGATATCCGGATGTATGAGAAAGCATATGTCTTAATGTCACGGTGTGACCAAAATCGGGCAATTCAGGGATGTATTTGCGAACATCGTCATCAAGTGATAGCAATCCGCGCTCTTCTAGTAATGCAATTGAAAAAGCAGTGAATTGTTTAGAAGTAGACCCAATATTTGTGGGAGTATCGACCGTGAAAGGAATATCATAGGTCAAATTAGCCATACCATATCCCTTATTGAATATGAACTCACCATCTTTCATAACCATGACAACCCCACCCGGGACATCCCCAGTAAACGGCGACATAAATTGATCTACTTTATCTGCTGGTGTCTTCGCACTGGGTTCAGCTACTACAATTTTAAATTCATAATCACCGGTTGAATCTTCAAATGGCGTGATTTCAAATCGGTGAATACCAGAATCCTTCGTTGTTATTTGAAACGCATCTCGTCCACGTGCCGGACCATCAAAAGAACCCATTTTCTCATTATCGGGACCAAATACCGTCACCACGACATCCACAGATTTTTGATTCGCAAATCCATAAACATAAAATCCGGATTCAAGATTTAGGCTGTATCCGTGCGAATCACCTGTATTAAGGCTGTTTTTTAGTACATCACCGACCTTTATTGTGACATTAGTAGTGTCTGGCGTCAATGATTGAGTAAAATTGGGGGCTATAGCTGCATATGATGCCAATAGTGACGAGTGTGTAAAAATGAGTCCTAATATTGCAGGAACTGTAATTAATTGTCTGATATATCTTTTCATAAACCTATTTTCTTGATTCTTATTAACAACAACTGTGGTATTACGTCTTTACATTTTTTTAGTTTCTAAGTTCAGAATATGTGATATTTTAGACTTCAGCAACAAGGGTCTGATATAGTTGTATTTACGAATCGGATTTTTATAGATGTATATCTGCCTGGTCAAAATATTTACTTGTCATACCTAAGTTTCGAATCACACTTTTATATTGGATTCATCATTCCCGAAACACAATTACAAACAGGATTTTTATGAAACAGATCGCGTCAAGTAACCTTTTAAATGCACGGCATGGTACGGCACTTAAAACATTGAAATATGGATTGATAACATTACTTATGATTTTGGTCGCGTCTTCGACCGATGGGCTTTTGGCTCAATCCGGACCATGGACGACTTCCAAAGGACAGGAAGAACGCCCACATTTCACAGAAAAATTTGATCCGTCTGAGTTCGCACAACGTAGAGATATGGTCTATGATGCCATTGGTGCTGATGCTTTTGCAGTGTTGCAAGGAGCTCCAATGCCACTTGGATTTCAGGCATTTCGACAAAATAACGAGTTTTTCTATTTGAGTGGTATTGTCAGTCCGTATGCATACCTGGTTTTGGATGGATCTACGCGAACTGCTACAGTGTATCTTCAGGATCGAAATCCACGTCGTGAATATAATGAAGGGAAGCTACTCTCTGCAGAAGATGCTGACTATGTGATGGAATTATCTGGAATTGATGCAGTGAAAAGAAATGCTGATTTACCTGCTGATCTTGCGGCCATGCATACTTCCGGTACATTTACAAAGGCATTTACTCCATTTGGACCATATGAAGAACTAGGGCAGACTGTTTCGATGGTAAATCGTACGCTTGGTGATCGCCGACTTGATCCTTTTGACAGTCGTGAGGGAAGACATCAGGAGTTTCAGCGTCAATTACGTGAGATTTTACCGAATTTGACGATGGAAAATCTGGATCCAACGATTGATAACATGCGGAAAGTTAAGAGTCCAGCTGAAGTCGCGTTGATCGATCGGTCTACTAAATTGCAGGGAATGGCAATTATGGAGTCCATGAGATCGAGCGAAGTTGGAATGAAAGCAATGGATATGGAAGCTATTGCGCGCTACATTTTCTGGAAAAATGATGTAGATGGTGAAGCGTATACAGCATTGACTCATATCGGACCCGAAGCTTATATGAATCACTATTATGGACGAGTCCGTGCAGCTAAAGATGGCGATATGTTACTCATGGATTACGGTCCGGTTTATCATTATTACACTTCAGATATGGCTCGAATGTGGCCTGTGAATGGGAAATTCAATGATGTTCAGCGTGAGTTGTACACTTTTTATCTGGAGTTCTACGAATCGATTTTATATAGTATCAAAATCGGTATGACCGGTAAAGAAATTATGGTTGCGGCATTCGAACGATTTGACCCTATTTATGATAAAATGGTGTTTTCGAAGGAGATTTATAAAAAGGCTGCAGATAGTTTCCTTGATTCATATCGTAGCAGACTTGAAAGTCCATTTGTTGGACTCGGGCATGGAGTTGGGATGGCAGTTCATGATGTTGGGAATTACATGGTTCCATTAGAAGAAGGGATGATTTTTGTAATTGAACCACAGTTTCGTGTTCCTGAAGAGGATATTTATGTCCGTCTCGAAGATATGATTTATGCCGGACCCAACGGTGTTGAAGTACTTTCTGATTTTGTCCCACGTGACATTGAAAGTATAGAAAAGATTATAGCTGAGCCAGGGATGCTTCAGCAATTTCGATTTCCACTCGAATAATTTATGGTAATTTGTGTGCTGACCCAAAAAGTCGGCACACTTTTTATTTGAGTATCTAATTAAAAGCTATCAAACGACAATCTCTACTAACGACTGCTTTAGTATCGATTGTGATGCAAGCTCATCCTAACTAAATAACCAGTAACATACTACGACGGCCATGATGGCCCCCGTGATATCGGCTGCGATACCTGCCTGGACTGCGTATTTAGTTTTTCTGACGCCAACCGCTCCAAAATATACAGCGATCACATAAAACGTCGTTTCGGTTGATCCAAACATGGTGCCGGCCATTTTTACAAAAATGGAATCTTCGCCATATGTAGCGATCATATCTGCCATGACTCCTACAGACCCGCTTCCGGTGAGGGGGCGGATAATTGCCATGGGTAACACTTCCGCAGGAAAACCAAAGAATCCAAGCACAGGTTTTAGTCCGAGTATCATCCAATCCATAGCCCCGGATGCGCGAAACATCCCAATTGCAAACAAAATTGCAACCAGATATGGGATAATTCGAACTGCAATTTCGAATCCATCTTTCGCTCCAACTACAAACTCTTCATAGATTTTCACCCGTTTTACGAGTCCGTATGCTGTGATACCAACGATAATCACGGGTAGGATAAAAATTACTAGTAAGTTCATTATTTACCCTCCGATTTAGAAGGATTATTGCCGGAATGGGTAATTCCATCCGAAGATGCATCAATATTTACGATACTTCCATCACTTGTCACTATTTGAAGTGGCGGATTTCTACGGGCGTACCATTTTGCAACAATAATCGCCACTGCCGTCGAGAAAAACGTTGTTATCGTAATTGCAACCATCAGCTCATTCACAGCTAATCCCATAATTGCGACTAGTGTGACCGGCGGCAATAACTGGACGCTGGAGGTGTTCAGAGCCAGAAACATACACATCGAGTTTGTGGCAGAGTCTTTATCAGGATTTAATTTTTGCAATTCTTCCATTGCTTTGATTCCCAATGGTGTTGCTGCATTACCCAATCCGAGTACGTTCGCTGCCAAATTCAATGAAATCATCCCAATTGCAGGATGATCCTTCGGTAATTCCGGAAAGAGCCATTTCATAAATGGACGAACGCCTCTAACAACGATATTGATGAGTCCGCTGACTTCCGCAATTTTCATTAATCCAAGCCAAAGTGCCATAATCCCGATCAAACCAAGTGCTAAGGTGACAGCAACTTCTGCCATTGCAAATGCTGCAGCTGTGATACCTCTGATTTTCACAAAATTGACTTCCGGTAACACAACCTGAGCAGTTAGCTTTGAACCGGATGCGGTTTCAACGGGTGAAGTCAAAGCGGATAATGAATCGGGCTGAGTTGCTGAGCCATCAATATTGGGCGTAATACCGGGAAGTGAATTGCTTGAAATTACAGTTGTTCTAAGTTCTTGTTTGCGGGTGGATTCTTGATTTTCAGCAACATTTTTCCAGTGGGTTGGTAATGTAGGAGTAACCGGAATCACCAATTCAACTTCGTCGTCAACAACCCGCCAACGCGCTTCATGGGAAATAGAATCCCCGGCTAACATAAATCGAATTGGCTGACTTTTCAGTATATCAGCATTAGCAGGAAAATCGATGATTAGTTCAATTTGTTCACCGTTTTTCCAGGTTTCGGAATAAATATCGTTTGCATCGTTGACCACAGCGAACAGTAAGCTGAAAATTATGAGTCCGCCCCAGATGTAATTGAGCATAGCTGTATAATGTTGATGATTTTTTCTGCCGGATGCCTGAATATGCGAAATTTAGTTCAATATTTGGAATCATTTTCATGATGTTACAATTCTGGGCTTTACATATATATATATAGTTGTATACTTTTGTGTTAACACTAAAAAAAGGAACCCATGCGTATAGAAACCAAAACCATCCATTCAGGATATCACGCCGAAGGACCCAATCGTCCTGTTACTCCCCCATTACAAATGAGTACAATTTGGACGCATCCCGAAGGTGGATTTGATGGAAGTCCCGGTAGCTTCGGTTATCAGCGATACGGAAATCCCAATCGGTCAGAAATCGAAACTATTCTTGCTACGCTTGAAGGTGGTTCTGTCTGCACCACGTTTTCGTCCGGAATGGCTGCGATTACAGCTGTATTTCAGGCACTGGATCCCGGTGATCATGTGATTGTGTGTAATGATGTCTACCATGGGACCCGAAATATTTTGAATGGTATTATGCACCGCTGGGGACTTAAAACCTCTTATGTAGATGTAACTGATCCGGCAATTGTTGAGGATGCACTAACCTCAAAAACTCGATTAATCTGGTTGGAATCTCCGTCGAATCCGATGTTATTGATATCCGATATCCGGGAAATTACGCGTCGTGTGCGGGGATCCGGTGTGCCTGATGCACCGGTTAAAGTTTGCGTGGATAATACCTGGGCCACTCCTGTTTTACAACGTCCAATTGAATTGGGTGCAGATTTAGTGATGCATTCGGTGACCAAATACATTGGTGGACATAGTGATATTCTGGCCGGAGCCATCATTCTGAAAGAAAAGGATGATTTTTCTGATAGAATTCAGGTCACGCAGAAACAAATTGGAGCTGTAATTTCTCCTTTTGAGTCCTGGATGTTGGTTCGAAGTGTTAAAACTCTCGTTGCACGGATGAGGATGCATTGTGAGAATGCCAGACAAATTGCAGATCATTTGAATAAACATCCCCGCATATTGAAAGTATATTTTCCGGGATTGCCTGATGCACAAGGTCATGAGGTGGCAAAATCACAAATGTCGGATTTCGGAGGGATGATATCTTTTTTGATTGATGGTAAAAAAGAACAAATAATGCAAGGAATTACCCGGGCGCGACTCATTAGTGTAGCGACAAGTCTGGGTGGCGTGGAAAGTTTGTGGGAGCACCGACAAAGTAGTGAGGGTCCGCTGTCAGCAACTCCACCGAATCTGGTACGTCTTTCGGTTGGTATCGAGCATGTTGATGATTTAATCGAAGATATTGATTTGGTGTTGGGGGGGATTTGAGGGGAAGAGGGGAAGAGGTAAAAAGGGGAAGAAGGGAATGGGAGGCGGTACACGAGCGCTTCAAGCGCGAAGTCTAGTGCCGTACATCGTGCAGGCGTAGCCGAGCGAAAAGGGGAAGGAGTGAAAAAGGGAAGGCGAGAAGGAGAGAAGGAGAATCGTAAGCCAAACACAAGTGCTGTAAGCACGCAGTCTTTGGGTGCAGATCGTGAGCAACGCGAGCGCTAAGGAGGGAAGGAGTGAAGGGGTGAATGGGAGAAAAAACACGAGCATCAATGATGCGAAGTCTTTTGACGTACATCGTGAGCGTAGCGAGAGAAAAAGAGAAAAAGAGAAAAAGAGAAAAAGGGAAGAGGGGGAAGGAGATGGAACGAATTTCGAGATCGGAATATTTAGTAGGGTGAACTTAAAACATCAATTAGAGAGGTTAACTAAGTAATGATATCTGTTGGAAATAAAATAAATACAGATTTTGAACTTCAACTTGTTCAAAACGGCGAAGATAAATCAGTCAAATTTAAAGACATTCTCGATAAGCCGGTAATCGTGTCGGTTTATATGAAAAACAACACTGGAAGCTGTGATTTTCAGAATCAAAGTCTGGCCGGTGACCAACTAAAATTCGAGAAAAAAGGTGTAAAATTGATATCCTTAAGCAAGGATACATGTGAGTCTCACAAAAAATATGCCGAAAAACACGGAATTAACTATATATTGGCATCCGACCCTGATTTCAATTTCTCGAAAGCAACCGATTCGATTGTAGAGAAAAAGATGTACGGGAAGACATTTGAAGGTCCGACGCGTTCTGCCTATTATATTGATAAAGATGGGACTGTACTCGGAATCATCGAGAAAATTGATCCAAAAAATCACGCCGCTGAGCTGCTTGAGTTAATCGGGTAGGCGCCTGAATCGAAAATTATTATTCTGATTACGGCCTCAGCCTTGGTAAAATGCACTATTTATGAAATCATTGGTTATTGTTGAGTCGCCAACTAAGGCGAAAACTATTCGGAAATTTCTTTCTAAAGATTTTCTTGTGGATTCTTCATACGGACACATTCGTGATCTCCCTGCGAGTGCCAAGGAAATTCCTGCTAAACATAAAAAAGAGAAATGGGCAAATTTAGGAATCAACACCGATGATGATTTCGAACCACTTTATGTGATCTCTTCTGAGAAGAAAAAGGTTGTTAAGAAACTCAAGGATTTGTTGGGTGAAGTAGATGAATTGATTCTGGCGACTGACGAGGATCGTGAAGGTGAAGGAATTGCATGGCATATTCTGGAAGTTCTAAAGCCTAAAGTTCCCGTAAAGCGCATGGTTTTTCATGAAATTACAAAAGAAGCGATTGAGGATGCACTCACGAATTTCCGTGACATAAATATGCATCTTGTCGATGCTCAGGAAACCCGTCGTGTTATTGATCGGCTGGCTGGGTACACCATTTCACCTTTGTTATGGAAGAAAATCGCACCAGGTCTTTCGGCTGGACGTGTCCAATCTGTTGCCGTTGAACTAATTGTACAACGAGAACGTGAGCGAATGAGATTCCGAAGC
>DLXM01000039.1 GCA_003448835.1 Bacteroidota bacterium
ACGAACACTTTCACCCGGAGCTAATGTATATGGACCAACACCTTTACCTGTTGAAAAACCACCTGATGTACCACGTGATGGGTCACCTGTAGGTGCTTTGAAACCCGGATCTCCACTTGGCTCAACTAAGTATGCATGTCGAGGTGTGCGACCACGAGTCATAAACTCCAGATACTCGCGCTCCATTTTTGCATTGTTAAATGGATCATTACTTGAGTTCAATCCATCATCAGATCCTACTTCGGTCATTGTAAATGGTTGAGCAGGATCGTTAGCAGGATTAGCAGGACTCATGTCGGCATGTACCAGAGCATTTCCTACGAATTGATGTGCACCGAGTCGTCCAATTGTATCTGCAGGTTGAACGAGTCCGGATGATGTTGAAGCTGTCCAGATTGGTGCTCCAATATTATCATTNNGATCTGGGTAAATGCAGGCATTTTTCCATGCCATGAGAAATGACCACGTAGTCCTTCTGCTGCTCCGTAATCAGGACCGAGTCCGTCACCAAAACGATCGACCATGTTATTTACACCCCACCCTGTTGCATTACCAATCACATAACGGGTTTGATGTAGAACAGAATAACGTTCTTGCCAGAAGAACATCACATCGGTCAGGGTTTTGTTCGGTAGAGTAACTTCATCGGAAGCATCTCCTTTACCGGTATTCGTAAATACATACTCACGCACATGGTAGTTATCATGATATTCATTTGAGAAAGCCATGATCTTACGCTCTACGGTTATACCAACTGCGGTATTGATACGAGTATAAATCATTCGGTCGGCTGGCAGATCAGGGTCTACTTCATCAACTTCATCCGCAACGTTGAAGGTTTCATCGTCGTCGACGAAGACATCAACTTTTGGAAATCGACCAATCAGTTTATGTTCGATCGGGAAAAATGCGCCAAGTCCGGATACACGAGGACCTACGTGAATTACTTTATATGGAAACGAAGTATTACTTCCATCCGTAAAGTTAGTAGTCCCGATCCAGAAGGCTTTTGCAGCTTGCATATCCTGATGCTCATACAAAGCCGGCCATCTCAGACCGTACTGTTGCTGAGATACCAATGCATGCTCTCGTTCAGTACCAGTTGGCATGTAGAAATTGTTTAAAGCACCAATTCCTAACCATTTAGCCTGTTGTGCTGACATATCTTGTGCGCTCAATCCAACCAGGACAATAGCGAACAAAAGTATGTGAATGATTCTATTTTTGGACATCAGATTCATGATTTAAGTGTTTCAAAAGGTAACGCGAACGCCGAATACCACATTTCTTGGGTTAAAGAATGCGAATGAACTCAGGTTTGGCATATCGATGTATGCTTTGTCTTCCAATACCTGATTCACGAATGATTGATCGGCTTGTACCCACCCACCATTGCGGTATTGATAGTATGATTCATCGGCGTAATTATAATAAATCGGTTTTTCATGAGGCGTTGACAAGTCCTGGATGTTCACAACAGCCACGATCGGTTGATAATCGACGTTAGACTGACGATATGTTCCGGGTTTGTCTTTTCCAGGCACGGATAAATATGATCCACGAAGTGGCTCAAGAACTTTAGACGGAAGGTGTAATGAACGCATGTAATCGTTGTAATCATCACCATCCACAAAACCATTTTGTGTGAGATAACGTGTGTTTAACACATTTGAAATATCCACAAAGAAGTTGATTGCAGTATCAAATGCATTAAAAGTTCGTGTGAATCTCAAATCTACATTATGACTGTCAACCCAGCGTGTGTTATTGCTAATTCCAGGAATTGAACCACCACCAGTCCATGTCACATGATATCCACGCTGCCATGATGCTAATAACGATGCTCTCCAGTCAGCTAACGGTCTGAATCCAAGAATAGCTGGACCTAAATCAGCTGGACTGAAAAAATCCAGGTTTATTCTTGAATAAGGTTGAGCAGTAGGCTTAGATTGTGGGTTAGCAGAGTTAATTCGCTCGTACTCACGTTGATCTTTACTGTTTTCGAAGTAGCTGGCATATCCAAATCGACCGGTAGAACGAACCATATATGTAAAGTTGATAAATCCGGTCATGTATCGACCTTGTGCTTTACGAAATGTTACTTCAAAACCTTTGGTATCACGATAAGAGTCAGCGGTTGGGATTGTATATAAGGTCCCGCCACCTGCTGCTACTAATGATTGACTTGTTCCAGAGATGTTCGATTCATCTTTGTAGTAACCTGCAACCCGAACCAAATAACGATCGGTGAATGCCTGCTCATAACCTAATTCATAAGAAACAGTCTTTGGCAATGGAAGTGTCGGATCCGCAATTCGTGCGATGGATTGATCCTCCAGGAACCTCTCAACCAAATAAAGTGATGTTGGAGATGGCATTGATCGGAAGTGTCCATAGTTGAAGTAAAGTTTACTCATTACCGTAATTGGGAATGAAACCGCAACTCTAGGACTCAAATTGAAATTTGGTTTCGTTTTCTCTGTTTCAAATACATCAGAAAGCTCACCATCTACTGGCTGTCCAAATCGAGGATCAAATAGTTCGTATACAATCCAGTCCGTATTGGCGTCAGAGTAATCTAAACGTAGACCGACTTCAGCGACGATACCTTCATACTCAAATTTGTTTTGAGCATACAAAGCACCACGTCGTGGTTTGTTATTCCAGATTACCTGTGAACGTCCACTTGGGAGATATGTATCAACCGAAGCATAGTTTACATCTGAATTTGTTTGAATGTATTGGAATCCGGTTTTTAACTGATTGTATCGGTTATACTGATTCGTGTAATCAAATCGGACATTGTAATATTCGACTTTTGAACTATCACGAGAGTTACTCATACCAACACCCATTCTCAAACCGGAACCGATTCCGGATGATGGAAGCTCATAGAATCCAAATGGACCTTCATCAACAGTATATCCATTACCGAATGTTCTAACCGGGGTCAGATCACGTGGTCTGCCTGGATTAGTATCATATTCGGAGCTGAAATAGTTGGCAAGTACCTCAAAATAAGATCGATTGTTGAGCGTCTTAGTGAATTTACCACCTAGCAAACGATACTCAACACGGGTTGGAGCCCAGTAATCGCTGGCAAAAATTCGGGAGTTACCAAATGAGTTTCTGTTTCGAACGTTATTTGCGATTCCTGAAGCTGATACAAAGATTCCCGGTGCTCCAACGTTGTTACTATTGGTTCCGGTTTCGGCACCCATCATCCCGTCGAACGATAATTTCATACCCGGACCGATGTCGCTGGTCAGTTTAAAATTGGATGTGTATGTTTTGTAACGATCTTTCGACAATGGGATCACATACATAGTCTGTGATTGACGGTGTGAAGCCCAGAAACGTAGGTTTCCGAGTTTGTCACTTACTAATGGCATTGGTCCACCGAATCCAAAATCAAGTGTATAATCTGGATCTGTGATCGCCATATCCTTACGGTGTTGCCACAAGAATACTTGTTGTGCGGCTTCCGGGGTCAGGTGACGGGTCGGATCCGGATCATCCAATGTACCTTCAGCTACATTTATCCATCCCTCAAAAGCCGGATATTGACGTTGTGTCCATGGATCCCATGATCCTGTACCGGTCATGGCTACTTCCGGATCCAGATATGGACGAATCCAATATGAATCTGGATCGTTTACCAATGGACCGAAATGCTTTTTAGTTGGAGGATTATGCTGATAATAAATATCAAAATTGTATCGGTCGCGGCTACCTTCTTTGGTAACAACGTTAACGATACCTGACTGCACATCACCATATTCCGCACTGAATCCACCGGACTGCACCTGGATTTNNATGTAATACTTACAGCAGTAAAAGGTGAGTTATTTCGTTCGTCACGAAGTGAGATACCATTCAAATTGAATGAAATCTCATCTGAATTACCACCACGAACACTTAGACCCTGTATACCGGCTTGAAGTCCGACGATTCCGGCTACTGATGTAACAGGTAGATTCGCGATTTCTTCAGCATCGATGTTAACCCGGCTGGCACCTACGTCACGTTGAACAATTGGACGTTCAGCAACTACAACTACTTCATCTCCAGAAAAGACTTCTTCTGACATCTGGAAATCGAGAGTTGTTGTTTGATTAATATTGATGCGCACGTCATTTACACGAACGGCTGTAAAACCGATCATGGAAGCACGAACGGTGTAAGTACCCGGCCGGATGTTAATTACTGAAAAGTATCCATCGGCATTGGTTGCACTACCAATAGTTAACTCTTCAATGATGACGTTCACTCCGATGAGCGGTTCACCGGTCTCGGCATCGGTTATGGTACCTTCTAGGCGTCCCGATTGAGCAAGGATGTTTCCAACTGTTACCAGTAGAAATAACACCATTACAGTAGAACGACGAAGTACGGATGCAATCATTTCAGATCGTATTTGTACGTGATGCATGTTAATTGGACTTAGGATTGATCAGATAGGAAGATTCTATTTCTGTATGCAAAAAAACTGAGGTCGTTTCAAAAATTTCAAAGGTTGCTGTTCTCATTTTTTTACACACATTTTTCATAATTCTCATTGAAAGCGTTTTTCTTTGAGTTTACACTCGTTTTATTCATATCACATAGTGCAAGCTATTAAATTTGAGCTGATTTGTCAAAGGGGACTACGCATTTTTACGTAGTTTTTATCCACATTTTAATTAATCAATTACTTTTATGGATTTAACATGTTGATATATTATCAGTTAAGCCCCAAAAATACTATTCAAAAGAATAATAAAAAGTACAAAAATCATACGAATTAAATCCATTTTAAAGGGTTATTTCGTATGATTCTATGATTTTTTATCGAAGTAGCAGCATTTTTCTCGAATTCACGATGACTCCATCGATTTCGAGAGCATAAACCAACACCCCGCTGGCTACACCCGAAGCATCAAAACTAACGTGATGTCGCCCGGCACTGAAATTGCGATCAGCCGGGACGGCCATGAGTTGGCCTTGTGAGTTATAAACCAGTACTCTGACAGCTGACGCTTCAGGAATTTCGAAGGTTATTCGTGTACTTGGGTTAAATGGATTTGGATAGTTTTGTTCGAGTATGAATTGATTTGCTAATTCGGGATCGTTTTCGAGCGAGGTTGGGGCGGCAGTTTCGAAGGAACTTTTTTCGGTGACAGCGAAGGTGTCAGAGTTCACGGCGACGACCCGATAATGATACAGTGTTGCCGGCTCCAACTCAGACAGACTCATGCTTACCATGCTCACTCCATCCATGGCATCAATTTCAAAATCATCTGACTGCAGGTCCAGGTTGTCTTCCTCGGTACCATACTCAATGTACGCGATCACATCATTCTCGAAGTTATCGATGCCCAGCTCAAATGTTACGTTGGTTTGCTCAATTGCAAAACTTTCGGAATCAACCTGAATGTTTGGTGGATTCATGTAAGCAAAGGTCCGTGATCGTAATGTTGGCAGATAATTGTACAACTGCTGACCCGGACATTCAGTTGCCCCACCATCGCGGTGACCGGAGATATTAAAAATGTTTCCGGCTGTATGCATTGATCGATTTTTAACCTGTATGCCGCGCTCGTTGGCTTTCCACGCTAACATTGTTCGGAAAGCCAACGAGC
>DLXM01000191.1 GCA_003448835.1 Bacteroidota bacterium
TATCGTCTTCAACATCCTGAAAATACCGGTCTTTACTGCCTTTTTGAATTGCAGTAATACTACCCATTCCCCGATATGATTTAAATTTGCGCGAATCGTAGATGATGGTTTCACCGGGACTTTCATCAACCCCTGCAAACATACTTCCCAACATTACCGCATTTGCTCCGCCGGCAAGTGCTTTTGGAATTTCACCGGTTTGTTTGATTCCACCATCAGCAATTACGCCGAGTCCGACTTTAGCTGCATATTCGGCAACCTCCATTACAGCAGACAACTGAGGTACTCCGACACCGGTCACAATTCGAGTGGTACAAATGGACCCAGGACCAACTCCTACTTTTACGACATCTGCTCCGGCTTTAAAAAGTGCTTCAGCAGCGGCAGCTGTCGCTATATTTCCGGCAATGATGTCTAAATCAGGATAATTTTTTTTCGTTTCACGAACCATCCGAAGTACTCCTTCTGAATGACCATGAGCGGTATCGATGGTGATGCAGTCTACACCGGCATCCACTAAAGCTCTAACTCGATCTAATGTATCAGGTGAAATTCCCACTGCTGCGCCTACTCGAAGTCGGCCAAATGAATCTTTGCAAGCAAAGGGGAAGTTTTTCTTCTTTTCAATATCCTTAAACGTGATTAATCCGACTAAAATACCTTTATCATCAACAATTGGAAGTTTTTCGACTTTGTATTCCTGCAAAATTCTTTCAGCTTCGGCAAGGTCAGTTCCTATTCCGGCGGTAATCAGGTTCCCTTTGGTCATGATATCTCCAAGACGTCTGGAAGGATCATGTTCAAATCTGAGGTCGCGGTTTGTTACAATGCCAATCAATTTGCGTTCATCATCTACTATCGGGATACCCCCGATTTTATGAGTGCTCATTAATGCTCTGGCATTTCGCACCAAAGCCCCTTCAGTAAGTGTGACCGGATCTACGATCATTCCACTTTCACTGCGTTTGACTAACCGCACCTGTTCAGCTTGTTCTTCAATCGACATATTTTTGTGCAAAATAGCCATCCCTCCTTCACGAGCAAGTGCAATTGCCATCCGATATTCTGACACGGTATCCATCGCTGCACTCAGGATTGGAATATTCAATTTTAACCTTGGCGTCAGGTTTACGGAGACATCAACATCTCTGGGAAGTATATTCGAGTGGGCTGGCACCAAAAGGACATCATCGTAAGTTAGTCCCTGTCGGGTGATGCGCGGGTGAATCTGATTTTGAAACATGTGGGATAATTATGTTCGTTCACGTTTCCCAAAGTTAGGGAAAAACTCGTTTTTGTGCTTGAAGTATTTGTAAAATGGGTCTTTTTCTTTTGGAGGTAGCTTTTTATTGGTATCATGGCAAATAAATGCAGTTAATTCTGAGTTACTCCATCCGTTTAAATGCGTTATATTTGTCACAAACTGAATTGATCATCGTCATATTGTCAATCTTTGAAACCTACAATTCCTTTTCATAAACCATTTACAAACCAGGACGAATTAACTGCCGTCGACCGTGTGATGTCTTCCGGTATCCTGAGAGGTGATGGTCCAACCAGCCGGGAACTACAATCGATTTTGTGTAAGGATTTACCTTGCAAGCACCTTTTTTTTACAACATCATGCACACACGCGCTTGAAATGGCGATTATGTATCTGGAATTGAATCCGGGTGATGAAGTGATTATCCCTTCTTTCACATTTGTTTCTACTGCCAATGCGATTGTAATACATGGAGGTGTACCAGTTTATGCCGACATCCTACCGGGAACTCTCAATATGGATCCGGATGATGTGCAAAAAAAAATTACAACTCGGACCAGAGCTGTTATTCCGGTTCATTATGCCGGTGTAGCTGCAGATGTCAATGCAATTCGGACGATCATTGGATCACGAAATATTTTAATAATTGAAGATGCGGCTCAGGGAGTGGATGCAACTTTTGATGGGAAAGCTTTGGGAACACTCGGAGATATCGGGTGTTTTAGTTTTCATGATACTAAAAATATTACCTGTGGTGAAGGTGGTGCTTTTATCACAAACTTGGATGAAATTGCAAGAAAAGCTGAAATCATACGTGAAAAAGGGACGAATCGATCGGCTTTTTTACGTGGAGAGGTCGACAAATACACCTGGATCAACAAAGGTAGTAGTTTTATTCAATCCGATATACTGGCCGGCATTCTGATGGCTCAATGGAAAAAAAGACATCAGATCAAACAACTGCGGAAGTCGGCCTGGCAATCATATTATGAACTACTCAAAAAGTTTGAAAAGACCGGGCATATAACATTACCGGTGATTCCTGATAATTGTGAGTCTAATTATCATATTTTTTTCATCAATACCGTGAATGTTGATCACAGGGATGCACTTTTATCGAAGCTTAAAGAGTCTGGTATCGGTGCGAGTTTTCATTATGTACCACTTCATAGTAGTCCTTATGGTCGCCAATTGTCCAATGATGTTATCAATTTACCTCAGACAGATTACCTGAGTAATTCATTAATCAGATTACCACTTTACCCGGCTTTGGAATCAGAGCACCCCGATTTTGCTCAGAGAGTTGAACACGTGTTGACTAATTTTTTCAATTGAATTGAAATATGACNNCTAATTTTTTCAATTAAATTGAAAATGTTCTAATGCAACTAACCGTTGATCATATTGAGTGGGTAACTGAAATTGAATGGCAAAATATTGTGGATGAGTGTCCATGGGCTACATTTTATGAAACACCCGAGTGGATTAAATGTCAGGATATTCAAAATGAAGTTCAACATAGCGGATCCGCCCTATTACTGCGATTTAACGACTCAACTGAATTGCTAGTCCCGTTATCAAAGAAAAACGTTTTAAAAGGATTTCAGTTGCAATATTCAGGAGTACCAGGCGGATTATACGGTGGACCACTTTCCAAAGACAAGTTAACCGCTGATAACGTGATGATTGCCATTAATTTTATTCGGGAAAAATATTCAAATTTGGATTACCGATTAAATCCATTTTTATTACAAGAGTTGAATCCGAAACTTGATTTTACCACTCTGGATCAAAGCAATTTCACACAAGCTATTAATTTGTGTCAGAGTACAGAATTCATAAACCGGGAAATGTCTGCTAAAAATGTAGATTATGACTTCAGAAATGCCGAAAAGCACCAAATTCATGTTGAAGTTGCCAATTATTCTGATTTAAAATTATTCCTGGATACTTATGAGGGTATGATTGTTAAATGGGGTAAAGCAAATATCAAGTACACTTCGGATTTTTTTGAATTGTTAGTTTCACAAAATAACTGTGATTTTTGGTCCATCTATAAGGATAATATCTACATCGGAGGTGGGATACTTCTAAAACAGAATACCCATATTAGTTCCTGGTTGACCATCATTCAAGGTGAATATCTGAAATTCCGTCCATACGAATTTGTATATCAGTTTTTTATTCATCACTATAAATCGTTGGGGTTCCATTGGTTTGATTTCAATCCTAGTGCCGGCCTTGAGGGAGTGGTTACATTTAAAGAGAAATTTGGGACACAAAAACTTATCATACCTGCAATTCAACAATCGGGTGCCATCGTGAACATTTCTAACAGATTGAGGGAAAAAATCAGAAATGCTTAGCTCTCTAAAATCTACTGCGTTCAAAAATATGCAATGGACCGGATTTTCGAGTACATACGTATCCGTTTTGCAACTTTTGAACACTGTTATTCTGGCAGTTTTTTTGGATCCGGGTCAAATCGGGACAATGAGTGCGCTTTTACTGATTATATGGTTTACTCAATACATTTCTGATGGGGGAATGAGTCCGGCTATTGTTCATCATGATCATAATCGTCCTGAAATTTTGAATTTTCTGTTTTATGTGAACATCCTGCTGGCAGTCTTGCTTTATCTGGGTGTACTACTGGTAGCTGAGCCCCTGGCAACAGTCTTTAAAGAGCCGGACATGCTGATTTACATCCCGATTTCAACGATTTCGATGTTATTTGCAAGTTTAGGTAATCAATTCAAAGTAATCTTGATGAAAGAATTACGATTTGATCTCATTGCAAGACAAGAAATGAGTGGGATGACTGTAAATGCGATTGTATCAATTACATTAGCGTGGATGGGATACGGAGTCTGGTCTATGGTAATCGGGCATTTAATTGGAACACTTATTGGAAATATTATATTAATTGCCAATACCTGGAAATTTTGGCATCCGGGAATCAGGATCTCAACTCAGGGACTTAAACCATATGTTGAATTTGGTATGTATCAGCTTGGTGAGCGAATCAGTTTGTTTCTAAATACAAGATTAGATCAAATGATAATTGGAACAGTATTAGGCACCTATGCTTTGGGTATTTATACAGTGGCTCACAACCTGGTAATCAGTCCCACTGTGCGAGTTAATCAAATCATTAGTTTGGTTATGTTTTCTGTATTCGCAAAAATTCAACATGATGATAATGTTGTACGACGGGGTTACCTGAAGCTGGTTAAGCTGGTAACACTTATCAATACTCCTGTGATGCTTGGGATTGCGATTACTGCACCATTGTTTATCCCCTTACTTTTTGATGAAAAATGGGTTGATAGTATTTATATCATTCAAATTTTAAGTATTTATTCACTTATCAGATCGACCGGGAGTCCTGCAGGAAGTTTACAAATGGCAAAAGGTCGCGCGGATCTGGGTTTTAAATGGAATCTATCATTAGTGTTTATTAGTGCTCCGGTATTATACGTTGGTGCAACAATCGGGGGGCTGAATGGTGTTGCTTATTCATTAGTAGGTATGCATTTTGTATTATTTACCCCATATTGGCATTTGATTGTTAAACCATTGATTGGTCCACCTACCAAAGACTATATGATGTCAGTTTTTAAATCTATAATACCGGGTGTTTTAATGTCGATAATAGTATTCGTTATCATATACTTACTTACACCATATTCTGCTTTATTAGCACTTATTCTTGGGATTCTCATTGGTATTGGTTCATTCATGGTGTTTATATTTAAGTTTGAAAACGAACTGGTTTCTGAAATTAAATCATTAATTCTGAATCGAGATTCAGCGCCCACATGAAAACCAATCCATTTAACATTGGTCACAGTCACCCGGTTTGGTTACCAAATACCATGACATGGCTATACCGTCAGATCAGTGAATTAAATTCGCATTGTGATAACTACATCTATTGTGAAAAAACAGAGAATCTGGATGTATTTCCTATCGATCGTTTACGATGTTTTTCTGAATACCCGACAAAGACTAAAATCAGAGATCGTATTATTAAAAGAATCGGGTTGTCAAATGGATTGAATGCACTTGTGTATGCAATGGAATTCGATAAAATCAACTTATTACATTCACATTTTGGTCATGTTGGAGTAACTGGAGCATCTATCGCAAAAAAACTTGGGGTCCCACATGTAGTCAGTTTTTATGGAATGGATATTCATAAAATCCCAAAAAAGTATCCACATTTTGCTATGAAATATGAGCAAATGTTCGCCGATACAGACAGGGTATTTTGTGAAGGCCCTTTCATGGCCAAATCAATTATCAAGCTTGGAGCTGATCCAGATCAAATGTGTGTTCATCCCTTGGGAATTGAATTAAATAAAATAGAATTTAGTCCCCGCGAATGGCATCCCGGAAAAGCCTTAAAGGTATTGATTGCAGCTTCTTTTCGACCAAAAAAAGGAATCCCTCTGGCATTAGAAGCGTTATTGGCCGTTTCTAAACACACGAATCTGGAAATCAGCATTGTTGGTGATGCAGGCTATGATTCAGATTCATTGAGAGAAAAGGGTCGGATTTTTGATTTTGTCACCCAACATGAGATGCAGAATATGATCACATTTATGGGATTTCAGCCACATGAAGAACTCTTCAATTTAGCAAAAGAACATCATTTATTTATTCATCCCAGTCTCCATGCAGCTGATGGCGATAGTGAAGGTGGAATCCCGGTAACATTAATTGAAATGGCTGCAACCGGACTACCAGTTGTTTCGAGCACCCACTGTGATATTCCCTCTTTGATTCAGGATCAGGAAACGGGTTGGATAGCCAAAGAAAATGATTTGAATGATTTGATTAGTACCATCGAACGTGCAATCGCTGACGTTGCAAAATGGCCTTTGATCACAAAAAATTCCCGAAAGCACATAGAATCCAATTATGATGCCCTCAAACAAAGTAAAAAGCTGTTTGAAGAGTATGAAAGGATCTTAAATGCGAAATAAAATCATGTTTATTTGTCCTTTTTGGAATCAAAAAGATCACGTAGGCACGATTCGGGCTGAACGATTGGTCCGCTGGATGATGAAATTGAATTTGGAAGTGATCATTGTCACAGCTGGACATAAGGACGCAATCCAAAAAACCGATTTCGGAAATCTGATAATAATCAATGATCCACTGCGAATATATCCTGATGTATTTGGAAATATAAATTCTCAGGATACCTCCTCATCTGCCAGGAAGCCAAATAAATTCCGTCGCTGGATGGCATATTTTTTATTAGTCCCGGATTTACATATTCGCTGGGCCAAAGCTGTTTTGAAATCGAATCAAGTTTATGAAATGGCAAAAGCATGTAATTATTTCATGGCCTCTTCCCCACCGGAATCATCTTTTATTGCTGCATGTGAATTGAGCTTACGATATGGCGGGAAATTTATCATGGACATGCGTGACGGCTGGTTAGATGAACCCATGAAACCACTGTTAAAATCTATTTGGTTACAACGGTATCGAGAAAAACGAATCGAAAAAAAACTGCTCAATAAAGCTGATACTATTTGTGTTACATCTGAGAACTGGAAAGATTTGATGATAAACAGGTATCCTGATTTTAAAGCCAAGATTCATACTATTCCAAATTGTTATCCGGAGTATTCAGGATCTGTCCAACAACAATCCGGTGAGTCAGTCAGCCAAAAAAGAAATTGTGTTATTCAATTATTACATGCTGGCAGAATTACAAGCTCAAGGCCGGAACGAAACATCGAATACTTATTAGAGAGACTACTTCAATATATTGGTATCCATAATCTTAAAATAAATATAAAATTCCTCGGCGCATTAGATTCTTCAGAAATCGAAGTAATCAATACATGGAATAAACGCTTCAATGAACGTGATGGCAGTCTTGTCCACGTGAAATCAGTAGATAGATTTGAGGCTCTAAAAATGATGGAAGCAGCAGATGGACTGCTCATGGTTTCAAATTCTTATGCTTCTATTCCAGCTAAGTATTATGATTATAGCGTAGTTGGCAGGCCCGTACTGAATTTAACAATCAATAATTCTGCATCTGCCAACGTCAGCTCTAAACAGCATCATTTTTATAATCTTATAGAGTCGGATTCTTCTGGTTTAGTAACATCAGATTCTCAAATTGAAATCATTGAATCATTTATCAACCACTGCAGATCCAATGATCAAAATGAATCATTTTTAAATCCGGATTATACTGAAAATGTGGTATTTAATAGGTTTGGGAACCTCATCAACAGTTTAGAAATATGATGGTGAAATTACCACAAATTGCGGTATTGCTTTCGTCATACAATGGCGAAAAGTTTATTGAGGAGCAAATCCAAAGCATTCTCAACCAACAAAATGTTAGTATACATTTGCTCATTCGCGATGATGGATCTACAGATCGAACCCATGAAATTGCAGAACTTTTTGCTACGAAGGACACAAGGATATCAATTATTAAAGGTAAAAATAAAGGTGTTGTTCTTAGTTTTTTCGATTTACTCCAAAACGTAGATGAAAACTTTGACTTTTACGCTTTTGCTGATCAGGATGATGTCTGGAAGCCAAACAAACTTGAGAAAGCAGCCGAAATGATGTCAAAAAGTGAGGTTATTGTCCCCGCTATGTATTATTCCCGGCTAGAGTTTACCGACGAGCATTTAAATACAATAGGATATAGTATCATTCCTAAAAATCGTGGATTTGAGAATGCAATCGTACAAAACCAAGCAACTGGATGTACAATCGTAATTAATGGTGCAGCCAGAAAAATTATTATTACCAGATTACCTTCATGGGCATTAATGCATGATTGGTGGTTCTATCTGGTCGTTTCAGCTATGGGAGATATTTATTATGATGAATTTGCCGGAATTCTATACCGTAAACATGGAAATAATGTCACTCCCGCGACACCATGGTTTGCTTTAGAACTTTACGCCAGAGTAAAACGATACCTTGGACATGGTAAAATTCCAGAAAAAGTAACAGATCAGGTTAGAGAGTTTTACAAACTCTATCAGGACATCTTATCTAAAGATCAACAAAAGATCATAAACGGATTTCTTACTGCCCGTGGATCCGGTTTTTTCAAACGTCTGCGATATATTTTGACCATGCCGGTACGAAGAAATACCCCATTCGATAATATTATACTTCGAATGTTAATTCTAATCGGTAAATTCTAATTTATATTAATCTACTACATATATCTCATTGTACGACATGATTTTTAGTTTAAGCTAAACTCATAATTCGTAGCGATTGAATAGCTGTAATTTCCGAACAGATTCCATTCAGGTACTGATTAACCCAATAGTAAATACTTTTTCTACGTGCCAGAACATTTGGGTCCTTAGTTGAATATAATCCGGATAGCTCATCGCGAAATCCGACCAAATCGATAGCTATTGTCAATTTCAAATCATCAGGAAGTGCGCCCCACCCCATCTGCTCGAATATGTCACGCGATTCGCGTAAGAGTGGATGGATCTTTTGAACAGTTGAGTAACCTGAATGTTGAATTGATTTAAGAACTGGAAATGTTGTATCAAGTTTTTTAGCAGTTGTCATAATATTACTCCATTTATTTTAAGGTTTAATCAAATATAAATGGGCAAAGTGACAACATTATGTCACCCCTATTTTAAAAAATTTTGGTTATTATGATACAGTGAATAAACCCATCATAGAGTTTCGTTATTTATGCTAGAAAGCCTCGATTTACCGGTTCACGACCCCGTCTTAATTGTTGCAATTGTGATGTTGATCATCTTGATATCACCAATTGTTTTCAAAAGATTAAAAATTCCCGGGATAGTGGGCATAATTGTTTCAGGTACCATAGTTGGACCAAGTGTAACCGGACTCCTCGAACGCGATGCGACAATTATTCTGCTGGGCACGGTTGGTTTGTTGTATTTAATGTTTATGGCTGGATTATCGATAGATTTAAATCAATTCAACAGACTCAAACATAAAAGTATCATATTTGGAGTGATTTCATTTTCACTTCCATTGGCATTAGCGTTTTTTCTAGCTCCATATTTATTGGACTATCCAATACCTACAGCACTTTTACTTGGTTCAATTGTTGGTTCACACACTTTATTAGCATATCCCATAGCACATCGTCTTGGTATCACAAAAAACAGTGCCGTAACCATGACTATGGGTGGAACCATGGTTACCGATACCCTTTCACTGGCAATTTTAGCCTTGGTTGTTGGCTCAATGAAAGATGGGCTCACAGTATCATTTTTAACAACCTTCGGAATATCAGTTGGAATCTTTGTCACTGCTTCCATCTTAATTCTTCCAAGGCTTGGCAGGTGGTTCTTCAAAACCTTCCCAAAAGAAAATGATGCTGATTATGTATTTCTACTTGCAATCATGTTTGTTAATGCTTGGTTTGCAAATATTGCAGGACTTGCACCAATCATTGGTGCATTCCTTGCAGGATTACTGTTGAACAGATTGGTCCCAGATAGTAGTCCTCTCATGACAAAGGTACAATTTGTTGGGAATGCTCTTTTCATTCCATTCTTTTTAATATCAGTAGGGATGTTAGTTGATGTTAGTGTATTAATAAGTTTGGACGTTTGGGTCATTGCATTGTTATTTACCGGAATGGTTATAGTTGGGAAATTTATAGCAGCATGGGTTTCTAAATTAATATTCAAACTCACCAATGCTGAAGGTTTCACTATTTTCGGACTTTCAACCCCACAGGCAGCAGCGACACTGGCTGTTACATTAATTGGTTTTGATGTTGGATTATTCAACGAACTGGCCGTAAATGGTGTCGTTATAATGATCTTAATAACATGTTTAATTGGACCGTACATAGTCGAGAAATATGGAAGAACCATTGCCACAGCTGAATCAGGAAAAGAGTATAACAAATCAGAAGCACCACAGAGAATTCTGGTACCTCTGGCAAACCCAACTACTGCTGAAGCATTATTAGATATTGCATTTGCAATGAGGGATGTAAATTCTGAAGAAAGCGTTTACCCGTTATCTGTTGTGCGAGATGGTTCAAATGTACAGGCACAGGTTGCCGAATCTGAAAAAATGTTATCCCATGCCGTAGTTTATGCCTCCGGTGCAGAAATTCCTGTTAGCCCGGTCACACGGGTTGATATGAACATTTCGAGTGGAATAAATCGAGCGATAAAAGAAAAGAGGATCACGACCGTAATAATTGGGTGGAACGGCGAAAGTTCTGCCAGACAACGAATTTTTGGTGGGGTTTTAGATCAACTCCTGGAACAAACCACCGAAATGATCATGGTGAGTAAAATTGAAGAAAAAGTGAACACAAATGATCAAGTAATACTTGCAATCCCTCCTTTAGCATCCCTCGAGCCTGGATTTTTAGAAGCAATTCGATCAATAAAAATTTTAGCTAATCAAATTGGGACTAATATTAAAGTTATTGCAGTTCATGATCGAATTAAAATACTGAAGAATTATATTGATAAGATCGTTCCGAGTGTCAGTACTGAATATATTGATATTCCAAATTGGCTTAAATTGATTGAAAAACTGGATGAAACACTCGATAAGAATAGTCTGTTTATCCTTTTAAGTGCTCGCGAAGGTACCATATCATGGAGAGCAGGGTTAGATCGCATGCCCGGACTTATTGCCAATAGGTTCTCAAAGAATAATTTTATCACAATTTTCCCGTCTGAAACGAGTTCCGAAAAGATCGAGATTGATAATTTTAATATTCTGGATTCGATTCAAGAAAACTCAATTTCAATTAAAGTCGGAAATCAGTCCGTTAAAGAACTGATGAATTCAGTTCTAAAAAAGCATTTTGATGATGAAAGTATAAGACACTCCGAAGTAGCATCTTCATTATTGGAAAACACCCATGATTATACTCCGGAAATTATCCCTGGTGTAGCAATATTTGATGCTCATACATCTCAGGTCAATAAATCCCACATTTTATTGATAATTGAAAATGAGGGTATTAAAATCAAAAAATCTTCAGTACCAATTAAACTTTTGATCATTGTAATCAATCCGGATACTTGTGGGGCTGAAGGTCATTTCAATCGATTAAACGAAGTGGCTAAAGTTTTCAAAAATGAAAAGTTAGTTCAATCAATTATATCCAAATCAGATGCTAAAGTTGTAATGAAGCTGCTTAACGACTTTATTAAGAAACCGACTACTTTAGATATTATTTAATCCGGATAAATTGCTTCTTTGGCTGCTAATAATGTGTTCTTCATGAGCATAGCTACAGTCATAGGTCCAACACCACCGGGAACGGGTGTAATCCAACTGGCTTTTTCAGCCACAGAATCATAATCACAGTCCCCAACTAAGCGATACCCTCTTTCTGAAGTTGGATCAGGAACTCGATTCATCCCAACATCAATCACAACAACATCTTCTTTGACCATTTGTCCCGTAATTAAACCTGGAACACCAGCGGCAACAATAATTATATCGGCATTAATTGTGTGGCGAGTCAAATCCTTCGTGTATTTATGGCAAATAGTGGTCGTTGCTTTTCCTTCATCATTTTCTCTGGATAACATTATTGCTGCCGGGGATCCGACAATATTACTGGCACCCACAACCACCACATGTTTTGATTTCACAGGTAAACTGTAATGTTTCAGCAATTCCATGATTCCTGCAGGCGTGCAGGATCGATAACTGGGCTGACCAATTGTCATCCTGCCAACATTCATCGGATGAAATCCATCCACATCTTTACGAAAATCGATGCTTTCAATTACTGCCAAAGGGGTCATGTGTGATGGTAGAGGGAGCTGAACCAGAATGCCGTCAATAGTATCATCTTTATTGAACTCAATGATACGTTGTTTGAGTTCTTTTTCTGAAGTTGTATCAGGCAAATACAGCGTATCAGATTCAATACCAACCTCTTTACAAGCACGGGTTTTAGAACCTACGTATACTTTTGAGGCCGTATTATTTCCAACCAGAATAACTTGTAATTTCGGTCGTCTATTACCGCTCGCTACCCAGTAATCGACATCACGTTTTACTTCGTCTTTAATTTTTGACGAAACCAGTAGACCATCAATTTTATTTACCGTTCTACCCATGACTTAAAATATTAAATGGATTTATTTTCTTCGGTTGTGAAGTGTTCCAAAATCTGTTCAGCAGTCGAGCAATATTTCAAGGACTCTCTAAATTCATCATTATTCATCAACCTTGAAATTCGACTCAATAATTTAATGTGGAGACTATTTTGAGTTTCTGGTCCAATTAATAAGAAAACCATGTTTACCGGCTTACCATCGATTGATCCATAGTCAATTGGTTCTTTTAAACATGCAAAGGCAGCGTAGTTACTAGTAATGCCATTTACTCTACCATGAGGAATAGCCAGGCCTTTACCAACACCGGTAGACATAATAGACTCACGCTCTATAACTGCATTATATGCTTTCTCGCGGATATCGAATCCAATTGACCGTTGCATTGCTTGAACTAGTTGATTCAAAAGATCCTCTTTTGAATCTGCAATCAGATCTGGAATTACATTTTCACTGTTGAGTAAATCGGAAATTTTCATAGTTATAATATGTGTCAATTTTATCATACAAATATACTGATCTTATTCTCCAACCAACAACCCAAATAGTAAGATTGACACATTACTAGTACGATCAAATGACGACTTTTTTGTAACTTCCCGAATGGCGTTCATAAAAAGTGTACATGCAGTTTTCAAAAAGGATTTACAGCTTGAGTTGCGGACCAAATTTGGTCTGAATACGATCATAGCCTTTGTTTTATCCTCATTAATGGTCCTAATCTTCGCTCTGCGGGCTGAAGACCTGCAGGACCATGCAAGGAGTGGTTTATTCTGGATCATAGTCCTGTTTGCCGCTATGGCAGCACTGTCAAGATCGTTTGTCAGCGAATCAGATCAAGGTACACTTGAACTGTTGCGACTAAGATTCCCTGCACCACAAATCTTCACCGGCAAATTGATCTATAACTTCGGATTCACTCTCGCTGTGGCTACCTTCACATTTGTTTTGTACATATTTCTGCTCAACATTTCGATAACGTTATGGTCTATTATGGTTATAGGAATTTTATTTGGATCACTTGGGCTTGCATCGGTTTCCACCCTCCTTGCCTCATTGGTTGCACAGGGAAATCAACGGGGTGCAGTTTTTTCAGTTTTGGCGATTCCATTATTAATTCCACTTATACTTATTGTATCCAAAGTCACTTTCACCGGATTTTACGGCGATACTGACGGATCTTACTTAAGCGATATTGCAGCTTTAATCGGCTACTGTGGGGTTACCGTAACAGCAGGTTCACTACTTTTTGATTTCGTTTGGAATGATTAACATGATAAAAATTGGCGAAAATACCATCATTGGACAAGAAAAAGTAAAATCTGAAATTAGTAGTATTCTAAATTCTGATCGCTTGGGTCATGCTTATTTAATCGCCGGTCCAACAGGTATTGGGAAAAAAGCACTCGCACTGGCTTTTGCAGAAGCGGTTAACGGTATAGAAAACTTATCGGATTTGGGAGAAAACAAATATTCCCAAAAAAGTAGGTGGATGAATCATCCGGATATACATTTCTTTATACCTGTCCCCCGATTATATACAAAAACTGATTTTAACGAACGGATCCGGTTATTGGCCGATGATCCGTATGCAATCGTGGATTATGCCAACAGACCTAATATTTCGTCAGAAGATGAATCCAAAAACAAAAAAGCGTTTTATCACATTGGATATTTTCGTGAAGACATTCGGCCATCATTTTTCCTGAAACCAAATGAAGGTAAGCGCAATATTATTATCATTACAAATATTGAGCTCATGCAAACGCAGGCTGCTAATGCGTTTTTGAAAGTATTGGAAGAACCACCAGAGAATGTCCTGATCATCATGACTACCGATCATTTGAATATGATCATTCCAACGGTATTATCCAGATGTCAGGTACTTAAATGCAACGGCCTTACCACTGAAGAGATCGCAGAAGGACTTATTAAACACGATAAATTATCACCGGAGGATGCCGCTTATTTGTCGAGGATTTCAGGAGGCAATTATTCGATTTCAAGATATTATGATATTGCTCAGGTCAAAGAGTTAAGGCATGAAATCATCACTTTTTTACGGATGTCATATATCCAGGAGGCTTCTGAATTAGTAAAATTAATTCAAAGTTGGACCTCAGACCGAAATTCTGAAGGAATTCTGACCATATTGAATATGATTGAAGTTTTTTTGAAAGACATATACATGTTTATGCACACTTCAGACACTTCATTGGTCGTAAATTCAGATCAAATTGACGTTATTTCTAAATTTGTCAACTCGTTGAAAGATGCGAATCTTGACAAAATGATTGAGCTTATTGAAACTTCAAGATCAGTTATTCGCCAAAATATTCAGGCAAAATATATGTTCACAGTATTAGCGTTACGATTCAGTTATCTGATGCGAGGTGCCACGATGATTATTCCCGATAATGAACCGTGGCAACATTTGCCAGCATTTGAGGAGTATTAATCATGCTGATTCAATTTTTCAAATTGCAAGGTACAGGAAATGATTTTGTAGCGATTGACAACCGAAATGGTCAATTTTCTCTGGAATTATTGGCACAGCTCGCCCCTACTTTATGTGATCGTCGATACGGAATTGGAGCTGATGGAATCCTGGCTTTATCCCCATCAACAGATGATGTCAGTGACTATACAATGGTTTATCTTAATGCTGATGGAAGTGATGCAGGGATGTGTGGTAATGGTGGACGTTGTATTGCCAGATTAGCCCACCATCTTGGGTTTCCGGCAAAACACACATTTAATGTTCATGGTTTTCCATATCAGGTAAACGTCGAAGAGGCTGTAGTAACGTTATTTTTCCCAGCTGAACCGGAAATACAAACTATCCCTGATTCCGAATTTGGACAAATTGACATCATCTATACCGGAACAGAACATATTTGTATTCAAATTCAAGATCCAAATTTATTAGACAATCGCGATTGGATTCGAAATAGAGGGCATGAACTTCGATATGATTCCAGATTTGCTCCAAAAGGTACAAATGTTAACTTCTATTCGCCAATTGATGAAAATAATGTAAAATTGATCACGTATGAACGAGGAGTTGAAGATTTAACGTTATCATGTGGTACGGGATCGTTAGCGGTATCGATTTGCCATAAAAGAAATCACACAAACGAATTCATGCAAGTTTCATGTCCCGGGGGCATTTTATACACAAAATTCGGATTCGATATAACATCCAACACATATAAAAATTTATTATTGAAAGGTGCGGCTGAAATTGTATTCATTGGTGAACTCCACGTTTAAAATCATTTCTTTAGCAATATTAACTGTTGTCTTAATTTCGTGCTCAACATCTAATACCGGACAATATCAACAACTTCCCGGCCAGGATAATGAACCTTTATATCAACAACAATTCACAGTTCCGGGTCAAACATTGCCAGGAGAGTCCATCAGAAGTGTTCAACTCTACCAGGGATCACCCGGACAGGCTCCAATCATAGAATTAAACACCTCTCAATCAATTACTTTAAATTTTGATGATCTAAACTTTGAAACTGACATGTTTCGGGTTGAAATTACTCATCATAATGCAGATTGGTCTGATTCCGGATTATTACCGAATTTTTATTTACAGGGATTTCACACTGACTATTTTGGTGAAGGTCGTAAAGCACGTCCACAAAATCCACAGTATTTGTCTTACTCATATTCATTTCCGAATCAACAGATGAAAATGACTCGTAGTGGAAATTATTTGCTACATGTTTACCGTCAACACAATAACCAAAAATTGTTTTCAATTCCTTTTTTGGTACACGAAAACGAAGGGTCTACCGAATTAACGATTGAAGAATTGTTTAATCAGGATGCTCGTTATCTACGCCATCATCAACCATTTGCAAACTATAAATACGAGGATAACAGTATCATTCCTCAATCAGATATGAGTGTATTTTTTGTTCAAAATCAATTTTGGGGAAAAGCTATGAAAGCTGATCAGGTTGATTTTTCTGAACAATATAATGCGAGATTATATCTGTCCCGGGATAAAGCTTTTATTGGTGCTTATGAGTTTTTTGATTTGGGATTAGGCAATATTGATCAATACTCAAGTCAAATCGTCGATTACGACTTAGGATTTAGCATACCAAGTGTGACTTTGGAACGTGATGTTATAAATCTGGAACTTGCACCGCGACAAAGAGCTTCCAGACTTACATCCATACCATCACGTTCTGTAGATGCACGCTATGCGCTTGTTGATTTCCAACTTGAAATACCCGAAAATGAAATCCCATTCGGTGAGATTTATGTCATAGGATCATTTAACATGTGGGGAATAAATCCAGCCAACAAAATGACGTTAAATCCTGCAACCGGACTTTTCACCGGACAAGCAATTATTAAAGAGGGACAGTACGCCTATAAGTATGTGGTATTACAAACAAATCGTATTGATGATACCATGATAGACGCATCCTTCGCTTCAACCCGACATGAATACCATGCGTTGGTTTATCTGAGAGATATGAACTTTCAAGTAGATCGCCTGGTTAGCGTCGGTACTATTCAATCGAATTGAACGAACAAATCAGCAGGACCCGGATTCTTTAAAAATCCAGGCCTATGCTAAAGTAATGTACACGATGACCGAATCCACCATCTTCGTAAGGCCAGCCGATATCCCATCTAAATGGTAATCCAAGTAGAATAGTTCGAAGACCAAATCCGGCTCCGATCAATACATCCTGGTTAGTACCACCCTGCCATGCAGTTCCAACATCCACAAATGATGTACCAGTAATATTGTACAGTGGCAAAATTGGAATCGGTCCGGGTAATAGAGCTGCTACCAGCGGAAATCTAAATTCAGCATTGAACAATGCAAATTTATCACCATATATAGAATTATACAGATGTCCTCGTAAAGGGATAGCCGGTAATGTAAAGAAAATATCTTCTAACCGGTCGATTGGTAACTCGCCACCAGCCCATGAATAATTGATCCAGTTGTCAATCCCACCCAGGAAAAAGTTCTGCGAATCACGTCCAACTGATGCAGCACCTGACAATCGAAATGCAAGGCTATACATTCCATTAAAAAATCCAAAATACTGCCGGACATCACCATTTATGGAAGCAAATTGAAGTACATCACCTCCTAATGGCGGACTACCTGCTAAACTGAATGCAAATCTCCTACCTTTAAGTGGATGCATAAAACCGGGCATCGTTGTATCTCTGGTATAAGTCAATTGAGGATAAAGGAAATATCCTTTTTCGTTTTCACGATTGGAGTTCAAGATGCTGCTGAAATCACGTGAAATCGTTATGAAACTTGCACCATAATCAAATCGCTCGAATTTGTTGAATGGTCGACTAAACGTAACTCCCCCGCCATAATAGCGAAAACGCACAATTTCACCGGTGAAATACTGGAAATTTCTGGATGTGTGGAAATAATTCAGCATGAAATTAGTTCGATTCTTGAAATATCCATATGACAATACGTAGTCACTGTTTCGAAGATCAAAAACCATGTTTGACGCGAGTCCAATCTGGTGATCACCCATTAAATCACTAAAGACCAATTGAGTGAGTGCGAATACGCCATAACCAGTCGATAATGCACCACCCGCATAAGTGAAATCAGGAGTAAAGGTTAGTCTATATTTTTTAGGAATAAATCTACCGTCTTCAAGTCTTGTGTCCTGTAGGTTAAAATCATCTGTAACTAATGGCTCACCTGAAACAGGGTCAGTCAAATCCGCAAACACATAATTCCTGAAATCAAATTCAGAACTCTCGGTTACTGGTTGATCTGAATAAGCATTTTCAGTTTCAGTTGAATCAGATTTTAAATATTCTTCATCAACTTCCTCAGCATTTAAATGACCAAATTCAATCAGGTCCTGATTTACCAATCTTCTTGAAAAATTGATAGCCGGCACACGAGTTTCATCAGTTACAACNNCCCCAGGTATTAGGTTTAAGTGGCTCTGATTTCTTTCTATTTAACGGATTTTGAATCAAGAAAATATCCAGATATCCTCCGTTTATGCTGTTAATAGCCATTCTTGTGCCATCCTGACTGAGTGACATCTGCATAATCCCGCTCAAAAGATTCGTCACAGGTGCAACCTCTCTGGTTTCCAGATTCATCACAAAAATATTCTGAATACCATTTTCATCAGAAATATAAAACAGGTTCCCGTCTCTTGTCACCTGAGGTCTCATTTCGGTCCAGTTATCGGTACTGGTTACACGTTCAGCATGTGTATCGCCTACCTTAACACGAAATATGTCGGTTTGGTTGAGCGATGGATTTATCAGCATACTGAAATTCTGACGATAAGTATTTAATCGGGTTCTTTCTCCCCTATCAGATACAAAATAGATGTATTCAGAGTTTGAGTCCCAAGCAGGTTCACGATCGCTAAAAATATCATTCGTTACGCTTTGTAGTTGTTCTGTCTGCAAATCATAAACGTAGATACTCAATAATGGACCATTCGACCCATCAAAAGCGATTTTTGTTCCGTCCGGCGACCAGGCTACGCTACCGATTGAGTTTAAGCCCGGAAAAACCAACTTCTCAATTTCACCAGATTCATAATCAACAATTGTAACATCATTTTGTCCGGAAGAACGTGTTGACAAAACAATTTTTCTGCCATCAGGCGACCAACTCAGGTTTGGTTTAAGGATATTCAATTCCTCAAAGTCCACATTATCTTCGCCCTTAATCAATGTTTTAAGTACACGTCCATCAAATGAATTAATCACAATTACATCAAAATAACCCCTTTTGTTTGTGATTATGGCAATTCGATCACCTTGAGGAGATATTGCAGGACTCGTATTGTATGATCCACCCATATCACGTTTTGTAATGTGAGTGCTAACGTCTCGGAGTGATTCCCGATCTGTAATTTCCGGCCAGTAACGTTTTCTTAACCACTCTAACCATCGATCAGATAAATCGTCGAGATCAAGTCCGACTGATTGTCTCAATCCCGACTCTACAGTTCGTGTTGATTTAATACGTTGAAGGATTTCACCAATTTTTTCACGTCCATATTCTTCTGAAATATAATACCAGAATGACTGTCCCCCTCTGTATGCGAAGTAGCCACCAAGTTGTTTAATAGGTGGTAAATATGCATTCATAACAGCATCTCTGATGAACATATCAGTATTTGAATCCCACCCTAATGCTGTAAATTCGGCCAAACCTTCCTCAAACCATAAAGGAAATACAAGTTGAATATTATTTTGGATTATTGACTGGACTGATCCTCCATAAAACATATCATTAAACACTGCATGGACTAATTCATGCTGAAGTACTCTTCTAAACTCAGCATAATCTCCCTGAAAAGGCATCGTAATTCTATTTTTATACTTATCAGTAACCCCACCAATTCCTTGAGCATCAACAGGAAGCGGAACTACATTCGTCTCAGAAAATTCACTATGAGAAGCATAGATGATTACCTGGATCCGGTCGGTTATTTCATGCTGGAAATCCTGACTTAACTGCTTGTAAGCGCCTTCTAGGGCATAGGCCGAAAACTCAGCCAGATAGTAGTTCTTGGAATCGTAGTAGTAAATATCAAAGTGGTCCGATTGGATAAATCTCCAATCAAATTTGTTATACTGAACTCTGTTTTTCCCAAAAGAAAATTGAGCCTGAGTAACTTCATGAATCCCAAATACAAACAGGCACGTTAGCAGTGCAATTGAAATTTTAAACTTCATCATTTTCAGCATTGAAATTGAGGGTTAAATCATAAAAACGGATTAAAATCATTTTTAGCATATGTGCTTCTATTTTGATAAAACAAAATCTATCAATCTTTGTTCCAAATTAGTTGAAAAAACTTTCACTTTTATGGATTCGCCCAAACGGTATGTTTTTCCTCGTGTTCTTCCTCGTAAACTATGTCTGGATGCCTCGAAAATATAATAGTCGTCATCCAGGTCACTTATCCGAACCATTCCTTCACAATAAACATCTTTTAGCACAACATAAAGTCCCTTATCAGTAACACCACTAATTACTCCATCAAAAGATTGTCCAATTCTGTCGGACATATACTCCACTTGCTTCAATTTGATGGAATCTCTTTCGGCACTTACAGCCATTTTTTCCCGGTTACTNNGAATTCTTCGAGTTCCGAATATCGGTATGATGGCAATCCGGACGCATAATTTTTCAGTAATCGATGAACTATCACATCAGGATATCGACGAATTGGACTCGTAAAATGGGAATAATGTTTAAAATGTAATCCAAAGTGACCAATATTTTTTGGACTGTACACCGCTTTAGCCATCGATCGCAATACTAATTCGTTAATTGTATTCTGCAGTGGATGTCCTTTCACAGCAGTTAGCAATTCATTGATCGATTTCGAGGTGATTTTATCGGGATTTGGTTTAAATGTTATCCCAATAGGACCAACATTTTCAGCGATATTCATGAGTTTCTCAGGATTCGGTTTATCATGAACTCTGTATAGAAAAGGATACAGATTTTTGTCTTTAGCCTTATTCTTAGGCGCATTGTTACGTAAATGATCGATATGTATTGAAACTGTTTTATTAGCCAACAACATACACTCTTCGACTAATCGATGAGCATCTAGACGTGCCTTGATGACAACACTTATTGGATGACCTTTTTCGTCAAGTTCAAAACGCGGCTCAGGAGTATCCAGATCCATTGCACCATTTTTGAAACGTTTTTCGGTCAACATTTTCGTCATGGTATGAAGCACCTCCAACTCTTTTGTAAATTCGTGAGCTTCCCCATCGATCACAGCCTGAGCTTGTTCATACGTAAATCGAAATTTTGAATTGATTATAGTCTCGCGGATATCGTACTCAAGGACCTTCCCATCGGGATCGACTTCCATAAAACAAGAGTAGCATAATTTTTCTTCATTCGGTCTGAGACTACAAACCCCGTTACTAAGTGATTCCGGTAACATAGGAATTACTCTGTCGACCAAATAAACACTGGTACCGCGTTCAATAGCATCAATATCTAATACCGTATGTGGTGTCATATAATGAGTAACATCCGCAATATGAACTCCAAGATAATAATTGCCATTTTCAAGGATTTCAATGCTTAATGCATCATCAAAATCTTTTGCATCAACCGGATCGATAGTAAAAACAACCTTATCCCGCATATCCAGGCGTCGTTTATACTCTTCTTTCGGAATTTTAGTCGCAATTTTATCTGCAAAATCATCTACAGCAGGTGGGAACGAACTGGATATTTGATTTTCTGCGAGTATGGATAACACAGCTGCGTCATTCGAGTCTTTACTCCCCAGATTTTGTATTACACGTGCTTCCGGTAATGCATTTGGATGAATCCAATCGATTAATTTAAAGACTACTTTGTCGTTGTTTTTTGCACCAAATGTGTTGTCAGGATGTACAAAAAAATCGATTGATGCAGATTTTTCATCAGGTGTGATATAACAACTCCCGTTTTTTTGCACTACTAATGTTCCAACAAAAATTCGATCAGCTCGTTTTTTCACCTCAGTGATTCGACCCTCAGGACGATTATCAGATCTCGATTTTCCGGTAATTTTAATTCTAACTAAGTCACCCGGAAGTGCTACACCGGTTCTTTTGCCTGGAATTCTAATATCCTGATCATACCCTTCTAAAGAGACAAATCCTGTTCCATGGCGATTAACATCCAATATACCTTCTAAAATACCTGAATCCTTTTCATTAATGGATGGCTTTATATGTCCGGACTTGTTTGTTTTCAACATTTGTCGGACAATCATTTTATTAATCGATTTATTCAGGCGTTTTTTATCACGAGGATTGTCCATTTTTAAAGCAGAAGCAACTAACTCAACCGGAACAAATGAATCCGGGTAATGATCCAGAAAGTCGATAATTACTTTTTCAATACTACTCATATTTCTACCACTCATAAAATCCAGCCCTTTCAATACTATGAACTAGTTGCTTCATTAACATTCTCATTTGAACCAAATATTCGCCTGATTTGACCCAGAATTCGATTTTTAAATTCTTTCCAGGAATTGAACTGTACTTGCGCTTCCAATCCAACACCATTAATGCTCTCTGCCTGAGATTGATTTCCAACAATAGACCGCAAGGTTGGATCACGCCTGTGAAATACTTCCAAAGATAACGCTCTGTTAATACGATACGTTATACCCACATCACCGAGAGTCGTTTCCGACCCGGTTTCATTTGCTGATGAATATTGGCTCTCACCTCTTAAAACCAATCGGTCATCAAACAATCTTAATGCAATTCCAATATCGGCTTGATCAAATCCTGTTAAATTTAAATCGATATCTAAATTACTTAAACTACTGTTCAAAATGGCATTTATTTGATTAGATAACAATTGAGAAAGTCCCACTTGTCCGGCTCTTGCTTGCAATGAAGCACCTAATCCCGCTGTTTGTCCTTCTCCAGCTGTCCCAACCGGAATAAAGCCTCCTGTAAACAATAAACTTGTAGCCTGAATTAGTTTTTGATCTTCACTATTCAATAGCGACAAGGCAGTGGCATTTTGCGATACGTCGGTAGCGTTCGGGAATTCAAAATAAAAATCATTCTCAATGTTTTGGATTGTTCCGGTAATTTCAAGCATCAAATCAACTGGAATACGTGTTTGTTGATTTGAGAATGACGTAGTTAACACGCCGATATTAGGTCTGGATCGATAAGCAGTAGTAATATTTAATGTAGCATTTGCAGGGTCACCAATCCAACTGATGGTACCACCATCTCTGAGTTGAAATCTTCTCACAAAAATATCTCCACCAACAAATACGTAATCTCCCCCATCAATATCAAAATTTCCAAACATCTGGAAGTTCTTATCTTCCAATGTTAACCTGATTCTACCACTTCCGGTCGCGTTTAAGACCTCCCCGGTGAGTGGATCAAAAACTAATTGCACAGTAGAATTTAATGGGACATTGAATTGAAGGTCCATTCTGGCAATATCCATGAATCCATCTGTTTGAGGCGCTACTACATTTTGAGATTCAACGGTACTATCTGCATCCAAATCAGAAAAACTTTTGACAAACTCAATAAATCTGGATTGTTCTTCAACAGAAGTTTCATTTAATAACGGAATAGAAAGTCGCGAATCAGTTGTGGTTGTTACAGGGATTAAAGTCCGGAGATAAGGAGCTAAATTAGATCCAGTTAAACTTATACGTCCAGATCCCGATACATTACCATAAAATGGGATATCCGGATCAAATGGGTTGTTCAATATTTCAAGGTTTGAAAGATCAAAAGTCAGATTAAATGGTCGCTCAGCCTGAAAATCATTAAATCCTACACTGCCATTTAAAAAACCAGTACCGTTTTTTCGATCGCGAATTTCAAGATTTTGAAGTACAACTCCCGATCCCCGACTGAGCTCTACGATACCATTGAGGGTATAATTGGTTAATATGAATCGAGGGACTGCTTGTAATTCTTCTACATCAAACCGAGCATTGAAATCAAAATAATCTGCACGTCCCCAAACCGAACCAGATCCAGTTGCCCTACCTTCAGTACTTACAAAAACAGATGGAACAATTGGTTGAATAATCCAGGCATCAATTTGAGGCATGTCCACATCAAAATAAAATAGTGTGTCTGCTGAAGCCGGATTTCCGGGTGCATTAATGTAGCCGTTTAAACTAATATTTTGCCCGATATTTAAATTTGAGGCCAGATAATCTTTATACTTTAATGAATCAGTTGTTATCTGCAAATCCACATCGAAACGATTTCTAGCGTTATTGAATTTGCTAATCAAATTCACATCCCCAACTGTTCTTTCATCAATTTTGAGATGATCGACAAATAAATCACCCGAAATAACAGGGTCTAAAAACAACATACTCGTTGTAATATTTCCGTCAACAATACCCGAGAAAGTACTTCTGTATGTTATTATATCAGATAGCGTCCCCAGATTGAAATTTTCAACAAGTATTGATACTAAATCTTCCGGAAATGGTGAATAGACACCATCGATACGTAACCACTGATCAGAATTGACAAAATTTAGATTTTTTATTTCAACTCTATGGTCTTGAGAATAACTTAGTCGGGCGCCTTCCGGTATTGTCCATCCATAACGCATATTACCCAGTTCGAAGTTTTCTATCTGTGCAGTGACTAATGAATCTGTAAAAAGTATGTCCAATAAAAATTCACCACCATAATCACCATTCCCAACTGAACCTACTGTAACATCAACACTGGCCGAATCATTTAACATTGAATAATTCAATGACATATTGTTAACCAGTAATTTTGGGTGATTCAATTCATTAGCATCTACAACAATATCAACCACAGAGAACTCTTTTAATGGTTTACCATGCTGTAAACTTGCTGTTGCAATGACTGAATAATCAGTCAGAGTCGTTTCACCGAAATAAAATTCAGAACCAGTTAACGTGTTGTTAATTAACATTCTCGAACTATTGGCCTGGATACTACCTTCAAGTTCTAAATCAATATCAATAAAAGGAAGGTCATGTATGTACTTCTGAATCAATGTAGCATCTTTAACTATCATTGAATACTGCAAATCCAATACATCATTTGAAATTGGTGCACGGGTGGATGGAGTTTGTAGTGAATCCGGATTCACGAGTAATATTTCAGTATTAACCTGGTATACCAAATAATCGAACCAATATTCATATACACTTTGAATGGCTTCAGGATCAAGATCTCCTCTCAGATTGAAATCCATTAACGTACTGGTAAATCTCAACTCTTTTTGATCGTCCATATAGTCTAATAAATCTGCATAAAACTGATGATTTTTTAATGAATCACCATCCACAATTGCTCTGTTAACATCCAGATTTACCATACCGGTCAAGTCGGCAAGTTTTTCACCGGTAGCGTTTAAGTTAATTTCAAAATCCATGTCTGTTGTAGCGACATAGGAATTTTGTATATATCGACTTAGGTCAACATTTTTAAAAACACCAACCAGGTCGTATGATGGAATACCTGTGTGGTCTAATGCAAATGATCCTTCAAGTGTGGTTTCCCCATCATTAATCAGGATTTCACTATCAAGTAACCCTTGTTTGTAGTCTCCAATGAGATGAAGTCTATCAACGCTTATTTGATTCACCATGGAGTTATAAACCGTGATATCCAGTTCTACTTCCAGGTCATCTTCTGTGGTACCTTTTCCGGCAAGCTTGATTTCAGAATTGAGAATTGTCTGTGGCAATGATTCGGGCAACAATAGCTGTAAATTAAAATCATTGGTATTAAGTGTTAATTGGTAATCCGGTACTGTATTCCAATTTACATGACCATCCACTCGCAAATCTGCATCCCCGGCTAACAGAATCAAATCAATATCAGTCGCTTTAAAATCACCCTGGATACGACCTTGTGTTACAAAATTATCCAGAATCGTAATACGTTGATCTATTTGATCCCCAAATATTGAAATGATCTCGTCTGATCTTACCACCAGTTCACGAATATCCAATAGATACGATATATTATTGTAATCCTTGAGATTCTGAATTTCACCTAAAGAGGTCAAATTACTTTGACCATATTGGATGTTCATTCTATCAATATGTAACTCATCCAGATCACCTACAATATCCAGATCCAAGAGTAAATCATTATCAAATTGAATCAGATCAGACCATATTTGACCATAATCACCTAAGTTAACCCTACTTGAATCTACTGTTAAAGAATATGATGCGTTTAATAATTGATCTTTTCGTTCTTTATTAAGTATGTCAAAATTTCGAATTTCACCGGTGACACTTAAAAAATTATTATGGTTTTTCAGACTGAAACCATTGAACTCCAGGAATGTTTCATCACTATAGATTTGACCGGCTAATTGAATCTGATCGGTATCAAATTGTTTTACATCAAAGAATAAATACTGCAAATCGATAAATCGCATATCATTCGTGAACTCCACAAATGAGCTTAATTGAATTTCGTCAATCTCAATCGATTCAATACCCTCTTTGAATTGGGCTGATGTTTCGGGCATTTCGATCCGAACTTTCCCATTTTCTATGGTAAAAAATGGAGCCAATAATTCAATCTTACGCACTACGTTGTCCGGATCATCCTCGCTTGTTGCTCTCGGTTGAAATACCCGATTGACCGTGTAGAATTCTCTTTCATCATCAAACTTTAAATTTAAAAAAGGATTGATGACCAATAGTGACTGTACACTTAGCTTATTTGAGAGTAAATCGAGCGGATTTAACGATAATTGTACCGATTCGATATGAATAATAGTATCAGAAGCTATAAGTTCATCTTCCTGATATAAAAAACTAATGTTATGGATCGTTGCATTGAAGGGTATAAAACCTTCAATCGATTCAATGTGAAGCTGTCCATGATACTTAGTTTGGAAGTTGGACTCGATTGAATCTATAAAATAGGTTCGTGTGCTCGAAATTTGAAGAATGATTAACGCAATTACTCCGGCGACAAACAATAACACACCTATGATAGCTATAGAGCGAACCAGATATTTCCAAAAAATATAAATTGCTTGTAGAAACAAAAATCTATGTCATTAAAAGGGTTAGATATGACTTAAAGCGAACTTCCAGGAATCATGGACTACACTCAAATCTGTCACTTCAGTTACATTCGGAGATTCCCAATCAGATAATATAATAAGTCGTAACAAGTCACCGGTAACTTTTTTATCATTCATCATTGCATCTGTCAATTCATCGATATGTTCCAATAAGTCAGAGACTTGTAAATTGAACGTTTCTCTCTGCGATAATAGTTTATCCATATTCAAATTTGCACCGTTTTTATTTGATAACCATGTTGCGGCGATAAGTCCGACAAATACAGCTTCTCCATGGGCAAATCGTTGATATTTTGTGAATGATTCTAAAGCATGGGCAAAAGTATGTCCAAAATTTAAAAATGCTCTATTCCCGGATTCAAGTTCATCCTGCATAACGATATCTGATTTAATCTTTGCACACCGAAAAATCAAATCAAGAAGTTCAGTTTGGTCCAGTTTGTCGATTCCCTTCGAAATATCATCCAGAATTGTTTGATCGGAAATACAACCATATTTCAGAATTTCGCCGACACCACAATTCCACTCTTTTTGAGGAAGTGTTTTTAAGAAATCCACATCCATAACAATCAATTCAGGTTGGTAGAATGCCCCAATCAAATTTTTACCGGAATCATGATTTATACCCGTTTTTCCACCAATTGAACTATCAACCATGGCCAATAAAGTTGTAGGAATATGGACTAAAGGAAGCCCTCTGAGCAAGGATGAGGCTACAAATCCAGCCAAATCACCCGTCACTCCGCCGCCGATTGCATACACAACAGTATTTCTTTTGACACCTGCATTCAAAGCAACATTCATGATATCATTAAACTGAGTTAATGATTTACTTTTTTCACCGGAAGGAATGATACAAAGCGTATGTTTCGCGTAATTAGATTTAATGGTCTCAAAAACAAACGGGTACAATTTATGAACATGCTCATCGATGATAATTAAACATGATGATCCGAAATTATTTTTGATAATTTCAATTTGATTGGCAAAAATTTCAGTACCAATCACTATTTGTGTCGATTTTTGTCGACTCGTTGATAACTCAAACTGTTTCATCGAACTTTTTCAATAAACTTATTAATTCTTCAGCAGATCTAATCGGATCCCATTCAGGGTCTGTTTGCAGGATAATATTGGCCTGTGAATAATAAACATATCTTTGGTCATATAGAGCTTTTAAATCAATTTTAAGTTGATTAATTGACTTAGGTTGTCCACTTTCATCCATAACCAAAGGACGTTTTTTTTTGCCATGAATTCGCTTAACAATTTCATCTAATGGTGGGGAAATAAAAATGAGTATGTTTTCTGATTTAATCAGATCAACAATATTTTGATCAGATAAACTTCCACCGCCCAATGACAGAATTCTTTGCTCATCTCCTAAATTACTTAGTAATAATGATCGTTCGATTTCCCGAAATTTTGACTCTCCATAGTTCGAGAATATTTCTGCAATTCGAAGTCCTTGATCTTTTTGGATCAACGTATCCAAATCATAGAATTTCAATCCAAGTTTCTCTGCAACAAGTCTTCCAATATGACTCTTACCAGAACCCATAAATCCACAGAGCACAATTTTTCGATTCATAATTAATTTAACTCTATTGGTTCAGTAGGTTTTACCAAAATTACATCTTCTTTATCCACAAATACGGCACCAGGTGGTAATCCCTTCCCTTTTCGTACATATTTTCTTTTTGTAAAGATAACAGGTACAAGTGAAGAACCCTTTGCTTTAGAGTAAAATGCAGTAATTTCTGCAGCCTTTTCTATGATATTCGTGGGAGGAAAATCATTACTGCGATTCATTTGAATGATAACATGTGACCCGGGAACTCCCCTGGCATGTAACCATATATCTTCTTTATGCGATAATTTGAGTAATTCGTCATTTAGAGTGGCACTTTTACCAACCCGAATCTCATAATTTCCGAGAATAAATGTTCGAAATGGCATAGCAATTTGATTGTTGTCAGACTCGTTGTGACCAATTCTTTTTAAGATCG
>DLXM01000044.1 GCA_003448835.1 Bacteroidota bacterium
CGATATTATCGTTGAATATGTGAAAAACCATCCCAAATGGGGGATAAGTCTACAAACGCATAAGTTTTTGCGGATTCCCTAAACGAATTTCCTCAGAATTGTGCCCAATGTTTCATTAAAGTTTCTGGTTTCTGTCGGGACAAAAACTGTTCCTGTTAATGAATTAAAAAGCTCTTCGTAACGCTGATAGATTTCAATTCGGAAAGAATCTGACAAATCCGGCATATTTTGCCCGTCAAGCCCTTGAAAATCGTGAGCCATCAACCATTCTCTTATAAATTCCTTCGATAACTGACGTTGAGGTTTGCCATGGTTAAGATTTTCTTCATAGCCTTGTGAATAAAAATAACGTGAAGAGTCGGGAGTGTGAACTTCGTCGATGAGAATAACACGGTCATTTTGAGTTCCAAACTCATATTTAGTATCGACCAGAATTAATCCCTTTTCTTTTGCTATTTCTGTTCCTCGTTCAAACAATTTGAAAGCATGGTCCCGAACTTGATTCCATACGATTTCGGGGACCAGTCCACGAGATAATATTTCATCCTCTGAGATATCTTCATCATGACCTTCGGTAGCTTTCGTAGCGGGTGTTAATATTGGAGTTTTAAATGCTTGATTCTCAATCATTCCGTCGGGGAGAGGTACTCCACATAAAACTCTGGATCCGGATTTATATGTTCTCCAGGCATGTCCTGTTAAATAACCTCGCACAACAACTTCCACTGGTAGTGAGTCGCATGATTTGGCAATAGTAATATTGGGATGAGGCACATCGATAATATGTGTTTCAACGATATCATCAACACGCTCGAAAAAGAAAGTTGCGAGAGTGTTTAAGATTTGTCCCTTATATGGAATCAATTGCCTGAGAATGTGATCAAAGGCGGAAATACGATCTGATGAAACAATTGCTAATCGTTTTTCATCCAATCTGTATACATCTCTAACTTTTCCGCGGTATGGTTCTGGTAAAAAATCAACACTTGTTTTTCCAACACAATGTTGCAATGATGACTGTAAGTCCATAGAAGAAATTAGACTTTTGTGGTAGACTTTCTTACTACCAATTCGGGTTTAATGAGGGTCTGCATCGGTTTCATGTCTGAATTTTTGATGCGTTCTGCCAATCTTTTAATTGAGGCTTTTCCAACTTCATACATTTTTTGATCAATTGTCGATAGGTTTAAATAGTTCGATATTTTGATATTATCATAACCCATCACGGCAACATCACCCGGCACAGAAAATCCTTTTTCTTCCAACGAATGAATGGCACCAATTGCCTGAGCATCATTTGAACAGAAGATAGCCTGAGGCATTTTATTACGTGCCAGCAAAATATTAATTGCTTCAGCCCCAGCTTCTTCGCTAAAACCAGCATGTTTTCTGGTGATTCCACTGACAAGATAATCCTCATCCATAGGTATACCATTTTCGCGAAGAGCGTCTCTGAATCCACGTTCCCGTTGATCGGAAATAGTTGATTTAGAATGTGGACGAATCATGCCAATTTTTGTGAAACCTTGTTTAATCAGGTGCTCAGCAGCAATATATCCACCATGGTAATTATCCCAATAGATATAGTCGTAATCGGGGTGTTCATAGCCGACTAAAATTACCGGGATAGGTAAATCTTTTAATCTTTTGTGGATGGTTTCGGTGATTTCAATCGAAAAAATAATCATTGCATCAGGAATCCCTTTTTCAACAAATCCAGTAAAATTAGCTTCTGGATTATCTGAACCCGTGTTATAAATGATGAAATCCAATCCGGTTGTCTTGATTTCGTCTTTAACACCTTTCAATACTTCATTAAAAAAGGGTGTTGTAAAAGTCGGGACTGCCACTGAGATAAGCTGAGCTTCTTTGCGAGCTAAATTTCTCGCATTAACCTGAGGGTAGAAATCCAGTTCACTTATTGCTTTTTCAACTCGTGATTTAGTACTGTCAGAAACATAAGGAGATTGATTAAGCACCCGTGAAACCGTGGAAATGGCAACTCCGGCCCGTTTAGCTACGTCATAGATCGTATGTTTCTTAGCCATAACCTGTGATGATATTAATAATTATTAACCCTACTGTCCTGAATTGAGATATTTGATGCGTATAGCAATTTACGCTTAAAAATATTTGGTTTATACATTAAAATACACAAAAATTATTTATTATGTGGATGTATGAACGGATTTTCAGCTTCGGTTTATCTGTTTTTGTTATTGAATTAATTTTTAATCAGAATATTTGATTTCCATAAAAAATATTCAGATTTAGGGAACTTCGAGCCGCCTTTTTAACATTTACTGTTGTATGTCATCCAATCAAATTTCTTTATCAAACGGCTCATCTTCTCGTAATATCCTATTACGAGTTCCTTATGATATGTTAAGACCAGTTTACGAGCGGACATCATTTCACAGAAGCGTTATTGATGAACTTGAAAGTACAGAATTGCGTGAGGCGTATGCTCATTGTAGAGCCATCACCCGAAGTCATGCAAAAACCTTTTATTTATCAACGCGATTTTTACCGAATGAAAAACAACGTAGTATTTTTGCAATCTATGCATTGTGTCGATATATCGATGATATAGTTGATGAAGCTTTCGATATAAATCATGGTCAAGAAATCAAAGAAGGTGAAATTCATCAAGTTATCGATGATCTGAAAAATAGATTAGATCGCGCTTATGCAACAGGGGTGACCGAAAGTCCAATTTTAACCGCTTTCGCTGATACGCTTAAATTGTATCACATCCCGAAGGAACTACCTCTCGAACTGCTCGAGGGTGTCTGCATGGATCTAAAGAAGAACAGATTTCAGACATTTGATGAACTTTATACCTACTCCTATAAAGTTGCTTCGGTAGTTGGGTTAATGACCTNNCTCAGAGGTATTTGGGTATAAAAATCCCAAAGCACTGGACTATGCGATCGATCTTGGAATTGCTATGCAGTTAACAAATATTTTGCGGGACATAAACGAAGATCTGGAACGAGGTAGAATCTATTTACCCCTTGATGAATTGAATCAGTTTGGAGTATCTGAGCAGGATTTGTTCAATCGTGTGAGTGACGATAAATTCAAGACTTTAATTCAATTTCAGATAGATCGGGCCCGGAATTACTACGAAAAAGCCGATTTAGGCATCCAAATGTTGGACTCTGACTCACGATTACCTGTTTATTTGGCAAGGATGAACTACAGTAGAATTCTGGATGTCATTGAAAAGGATATATTCCGGGTTTTTGACCGCCGAGCTTATTTATCCACTTCAGAGAAACTGGCAATTCTACCAAAAGCATGGATTAGTTCAATGTTTTAGAAATTATTTCCCGTTAATCATTATTTTATGGGAATAATCTAACCGACATTGTACCATGGCTGATAATATTAAAAAAATCCTCATCGCTAATCGTGGAGAAATTGCTCTACGTATCATTAAATCTTGCAATAAACTCGGAATAAAGACTGTAGCGGTCTATTCACGACCAGATAAATTCGCACCGCATGTCTTAGCGGCAGATGAATCAGTTTTTATCGGTNNCTACCATCCATCCCGGTTACGGATTCTTAAGTGAGAATGCAGAGTTTTCTGATAGATGTGTTAAAGAAAATATCATATTTATTGGACCAACTGCAGAGTCAATCCGCTTAATGGGGGACAAAACCTCTGCCCGTAAATTGATGAAAGCTGCAGGAGTCCCTCTGCCTCCGGGAACAACAACTGCATTGGTAAATACATCAGATGCCATTGAAATTGCAGAAAAGATTGGATATCCGGTGCTCATTAAAGCAGCAGCAGGAGGTGGCGGTAAAGGCATGCGTATCGTATATGATCCTTCAACGATTGAAAATGCAATAAATACCGCCCGTTCAGAAGCTAAAAGCGCCTTTGGCGATGATAGAGTTTATGTTGAAAAATATTTGGAGGAACCTCGTCATATTGAATTTCAAATACTTGCAGATAAGCACGGTAAAGTTCTTCATTTATATGACCGTGAGTGTTCAATTCAACGAAGACACCAAAAAGTAGTTGAAGAAGCTCCATCTGCCGTACTGACTGATCAACTCCGAAATGAAATGGCATCCGCTGCAATAAAAGCTGCAGAATCTTGTAATTACCATGGTGCCGGTACGATTGAATTTCTAATCGATAAAAATAAACAGTTTTATTTTCTGGAGATGAATACCAGACTTCAGGTTGAACATCCGGTAACAGAATTTATTACAGGTCTGGATCTTGTTGAGTGGCAAATACGAGTCGCATCTGGTGAAGCAATTCCGTTTAATCAGTCAGATA
>DLXM01000242.1 GCA_003448835.1 Bacteroidota bacterium
CGGGGATGCCTATCCAATTTACTTATGATATATTTTTTGGGATTTCTTGTATTGGTATTGATTATTGTTCTCGTATCCAGGACTATGTTCCATTCGCGGAAAAAGTCAGGGGATATGAATTATGATAACATCGATTTCCCTATCGATGAAGCTGCACATCGCCTGAGTGAAGCTATTCAGTTTGAAACGATATCAAAACAAAATCCGGATGATTTTCAGGGTGATGAATTCACTAGAATGCATGCCTTTTTGAAACGTGAATATCCATTACTTCACGAAAATCTGAAACGTGAAATCATCAATCATTATAGTCTGCTTTTCACCTGGCAAGGAAGTAATCAGGATCTAAAACCGATGATGTTGACATGTCATCTGGATGTAGTCCCGGTTGAGCCCGGAACTGAAGCCGATTGGGACCACCCTCCATTTCAGGGAAAAATAACTGATACTCATATTTATGGACGTGGAACTATGGATGTCCAGTCTGGCGTAATGGGTATTCTGGAGGCGGTTGAAAATCTACTGCAACGTGGATTCAAACCTGAAAGAACGATCTACCTTGGATTTGGTCATGATGAGGAAATAGATGGAGAATTTGGAGCACAGGAAATTGCACGGATTCTGAAAGATCGTGGTGTTGAGCTTGAGTTTTTATTAGATGAGGGATTACCTGTTGTTGAGCAGTTGTTTACCGGAATCAAGTCTCCGGTAGCACTTGTCGCAATTGCTGAAAAAGGATATTTAAGTTTGGAGTTAACTTGTCTGGCTAACGGCGGACACTCTTCTGTTCCTCAAGGAATTACAGCGATTGCTCAGCTAAGTAATGCAATTCGTAAACTCGAAGAAAACCAAATGCCGGCAAAAGTCGATAAATTGGTTAAAAATAGCTTGGTGGGAATGATTCCGGGACTTTCTTATCCATTCAGATTCATTTTTGCCAATATCTGGTTCTTTCAGTTGGCTCTTAAAAAAATACTTACCGGTCGGCCTGAAACCGATGCAACGCTGCGAACGACTACGGCTACTACGATCTTTGAGTCCGGATTGAAAGAGAATGTCATTCCAACAATGGCACGAGCAGTTGTGAATTTCAGGCTACATCCTAATGATACTGTTGATGATGTAATTCGCCATGTTGAACGCACAATTAATGACCCAAATATTTCAATCAATAAGTTATACGGATTCATTAATCCATCTGAAATATCAAGTCCCGAGAATAAGAATTACAAGATATTAGTAAACTCGATTCGTCAGGTATTTCCAGGGGTTTCAGTTTCACCAAGTTTAATGGTTGGAGCGACTGATGCACGTCACTACTCAGAATTGACATCCAATATTTACAGGTTTTTCCCGCTTAGAGCGAATCAAGATGATCTGGATCGTGTACATGGAACCAACGAGCGCATTTTGATATCAAATTATAAGGAGATCATCCAGTTTTATGCCCGGTTTATCTTGAATTCTGCATCCTTGCAACCGATTCGAAAAATTGACAATAGTTCAATTTTCTTTGCTGAGTTACGCGCAAAAAAGTTTAAGCGTGAGAATAAAAAAACAGCAGTGGCTGTCTGATTGACACTTATCTTGAATGGATGTAATCCCGAAACAATCTCATCGCTTTGCCACGGTGACTGATTTCATTTTTTACTTCAGCATCCATTTGTGCAAATGTAATAGCGTGTCCGTCGGGGACGAACACCGGATCATACCCAAAGCCATTTGATCCTGCAGCATTCAATACGATTTGACCTTCGCAAACGCCATGAAACACCTTCTCGTCACTTGAAGTTACAAAGGCAAGTACTGTACGGAATCGAGCTCGAAACGGTGGCTTAAATCCACTTTCCAACTTTTCGTTTAACTCATGGACCAACTTTGTGACGTTGTCCTGATAGGAAGCATTTTCACCGGCGTACCGGGCTGAATAGACTCCGGGACGACCATCCATGGCATCTACCTCAAGTCCGGTATCGTCAGCCAGACTTGGCAACCCGGTTTCCTGAAATGTGTATCTGGCTTTTTTGAGAGCATTGCCCTCTAACGTTGGCTGGTCTTCATCGACGTCCTTTAATTCAGCAAAATCATAGGCCGATCGGGCATGAAGTCCGGATCCCCGCAACACCGACTCCATCTCGATAATTTTATTTTTGTTTCGTGTAGCAAGGACCAGGATATCTTTTTCCATCATTAAAAATGGTTATCAGGAATTTCACTTAGTTCACGGAATGCATCATAACGATATTGTATCGCATCCTGATTGAGATTCATTAATCGCTCCGGACCAAATTTTTCGACACAGTAACTGGCCATAACTGAGCCATAAATAACTGCCCGGCGCATGTTTTCCGGACTCAGATCATCTGTTTTTGCTAACCATCCTGCAAATCCCCCCATAAAAGTATCGCCAGCACCCGTTGGATCAAAAATATCAAGTACTGGAAACCCTGGAGCAGCAAATATTTCCTCACCCATAAACAAGAGAGCGCCATGCTCGCCTTTTTTGATTATCAATGTGGATGGTCCCATGTCACGGATAATTGCCGATGCCTTAATCAAATTGGGCTCACCTGATAATTCACGTGCTTCAGAATCATTGATTATGAGTACATTTACCCTGCTTAGTGCCTTCACTAAATCATCCTTAGCACCTTCAATCCAGAAATTCATGGTATCGAGAATGACCAACTTTGGATTCGTCACCTGATCTAAAACCACAGACTGCAATGCCGGAGCGATATTCCCCAAACAAACGTATTCACTGGATTTAAAATCCTCAGGAATAACCGGATTAAATCGCTCAAACACATTTAACTGGGTATCCAGCGTGTCACGGGTGTTCAAATCAAAATGATATCGTCCTGCCCAAAAAAATGTTTTACCGGTATTATCTGTTTGCAAACCATCCAGATTAATCCCTTTATTTTTAAAAATTTCAATATCACTTTGAGCAAAATCATTACCAACTACACCCACTAATCGAACATCATCACAAAAATAAGAAGAGGTTAAGCTTAAATATGTTGCTGATCCGCCCAAAATGCGGTCTCGTTTTCCAAATGGTGTTTCAATTCCGTCATAGGCTACTGATCCGACAATAAGAATACTCATGTAATTTGTTTGAAATAATGGTGATATATTTTTAATACTATGGTGGAAAAATAAGCATGATTTTGGGATAATTGAAGCAAATCAGACGAATTGATTCGTTCTGTTGTATATTCTCACAAAAGAACTCTATTTAATATGGCAGATACCAGCAAATCGAACTCAAATACTAATTCTACATGGCAAAAATGTTTTGATGGTATTCCTATTCGGGATGGATATGCGGTTGGTCCGGTACAAAAACATATTACTTCCCTTCCTGTTTCTGAAAATAAAAGCACAACTCAGCCGGATCTTGAAATTAAACGATTCAATGAAGCCCTGGAGAGTGCACATCAAGACCTAAAAGAACTTGTTGAGCAGTTGAATACCGAGGATGAACAGCAGAAAATTTTTCAAGCACATATCTTGATGATTCAAGATCCGGTACTGAAAAAAAATGTCATAAATCGCATAAAAAAAGAGTTTGTCACTGCAGAGTCAGCCTGGTTAAGCGTAATGCATGATTTCCAACAAATGTGGGAAAAAGCCGGCAAAGGTTCCTCCATGGAAAATCGGTCGTCTGATATTGTGGATGTGGGAATCAGAGTTCTGAGAATATTGCAAAATGAGACGATTATTGTGCCCAAATATGACCAGAAAGTGATCTTAGTTACTAAAGAACTTACTGCTTCTGATGCAATGAGCCTGGATTCAAGTCATTTTTTGGCAGTTTTGTCGGAGAGAGGAAACGACACTTCACATAGTGCCATTTTGATCCGATCAAGAGGAATTCCGGCTGTTTTTGGATTAAAGGACATCGTCGAAAACACTTCAGAAGAGCAGATACTTGCTGTTGATGCAATCAATGGAAAGGTATATACCGGATGTTCTGAGTCATTCATTACAGATTTTCAGGTAAATATTGAGGATTTTGAACAGTATCAATCCGACCAATCTAAAGACATTAATTCTGAAACTAAATTACCATCCGGAGAAAAAGTATCACTCCTCGCAAATGTATCATCCGTAGATCAAATTGAATCAGCTCTGAAACACGGGGCATCTGGAGTTGGACTGTTTCGAACTGAATTTTTGTATACGAATCGATCTACTCCCCCATCATTATCAGATCAAATTGAAATTTACAAAAAGGCGATTTCGTTAATGGATGGTAGAAAAATTGTCTTTCGCACAGGAGATTTTGGTGGTGATAAGCCCATTCCCTATTTGAAATTCCCAAAAGAGGATAATCCATTCCTGGGTCTACGTGGAATCCGGTTTTCAATGAGAGAAATGCAACTTTTAGATGTCCAGTTGAAAGCTCTGTTGACGGCTTCTGAAATTGGCTCCGTTTCGATCATGTTTCCTATGGTGTCTACTGTTGATGAAGTACATCAAATACTGGATCTGGTTCATGAAATTCGTATCGAATTGGAACTAAATGGCATAAAAGTTGGCAAAATCGATCTTGGGGTAATGATCGAAGTCCCGTCTGCAGCGATTCAAATTAAAGAAATTCTGGAACTGGTAGATTTTGTAAGTATTGGTACAAATGATCTGATACAGTATGTTATGGCTGCAGATCGAACGCAAACTGAATTAACATCTATCGTTTCGGGATTTCAGCCGTCAGCACTTAGATTAGTTAAATATGTAATTGAGTGTGCAAATGAAGCTAATAAATCGGTTTCAATCTGTGGTGAACTCGCTGGGGATCATCGGTTTACAGGGTTACTAGTTGCTTTTGGACTTCGTGAATTTAGTATGTCAGCTGATCGAATACCGGCTATTAAACACGAAATCTCAATCGCCCACACTGACTTGATATCAAAACTGCTTACCGGTTTAGATACCTGCAAAACCGCGAATCACGTAAAAATATTACTTGAAAGGTCAGGCTCGGTCTGATGTGACCATGTGATTTGCCGCAAAAGCTCGGATGACTTGTTTTCGGCGATCAAATTCAACATCAATGCGTCCCAACATGATACCTGCAAATCCGACTTGTGATATCACAGTTACGCTTCCATCCGCTTTCTGGACTCGTTCCGGTGCATCCAAAAACGTATGAGTATGTCCGCCAATGATTAAATCAATACCAGTGACTTTTTGTGCTATCATACGGTCACTGACACGATCAGCATCCTGATAATTATATCCAAGATGGCTTAAACAGATTACATAATCACAATTATAAAGAACCCGCAACCGATCTGCCTGAAACTGTCCGATTCGAATCGGGTCAATGTAGGTGACTCCCTCATGCATCGTGGGTGCAACCAGTCCCTGAAATGAAACACCGAGTCCAAATATGCCAATTCGAATGCCATCGACATCCTTAATGATATAATCTTGAACTAAATCCGCCATTCCGGTATTGCCAAAATTGTAATTGGCACAGACGAAGGGGAATTTGGCTTCACCGGCTACATCCAGAAATCCGGAAACCGCGTTATCAAACTCGTGATTACCCAGTGCCATGGCATCATATCCCATCTGCGACATCAACTGAAAATCCAGGGTGCCTTTGTAGAAATTAAAGTATGGGGTTCCCTGAAATACGTCGCCGGCGTCGAGCAAGAGTGTATTTGGATTTTCCGCTCGGATCGTTTTTACCAGGGAAGCGCGTCGGGCAATCCCACCGAGCCCGCCATATCTGGGTGAATTCAGAGGAAAAGGTTCGATACGAGCGTGAGTATCATTCGTGTGCAAAATGGTCAACAACCGATTTCCGCGGCCGGCATAACTAAGTAAGGGAGTTGACCCGGCTAATGTAACTCCGAGTCCCGCTGCACCTAATCGGCGAATAAAAGTTTTTCTATCCATTAAAATTAATCCTCCGTAATTCTGATGCGTTGGTCCAGCTCATAATCGAGATGCCTTCTACTTCGAATGTATTCAATCATTGCATCCCGTATCAATACATCCAAATCAATGCGTTGAATTGGATGCCAGAACGCTTCAATTGATCCACCCCTATCAGCCATGTAATTATTCGTAGCGACGAGGTAAGTACTATCCGGATTCAATGGCTCGTAGTTAACCAGAATATCTGTAGCTTTTCCGTTGCTGATTCGAAATCGAATACCGCTTACGGGTTCTCCACCATCGGCAGCTATCTCATCGGCCATTCGCTGGACCTGAACTCCAGATAGTGTTAGCACTGAAATCGTGTTTTCAAATGGCATCAGCTCAAAAATATGTCCAACTGTTATATCTCCCTGAGGCAGAGGATTTCTCAGTCCACCATTATTCACAACTCCAATTTGAACAGGTTTTCCGAGTTCCCGAATCGCGCGAAATCGCACGATATCGGCAGACATATTTCCCAAAATACCCTCAGGTTTTCCACGTGCCATTTCAGATTCGCTGTATGCGATAACCTGATTCATTCTCGATTTCATCTGAGTGATATATGGCTTAAGTAATGCCGAAATTTCAGGATCTTCGGTAATTTCCTCAGAAACCTGATAATATGTCTCACTACTTTGGCCCGGACCCCCTGTGTTTAAAACAGCACATGACTGAATTGATAATGCGAGCAAAAAAATAATCCAACCACCCATAAATCGAGAACGAAAAGTCTTGGGGAGTTGGATTAATCGGTGAGAAAGTAGCTGCATGTTCTACAACTGTTTTTAAAGTTGACGGATTTTAAAATCTATTGCACATAATAACCTCTAAGGATCGATTTCCAAAATGACCACTAGTAAAAAGATGCTTTAGATCAATAGTTTTTCATGCGGTTAAGCATCATTTCCTGCAGTGTGACCAATTTAACTGAAGCAGGTAAATCCAGGGACGATCCATCAACTGAATTTTTAATATCGATCAGGTCCATAGTAGAATAAATCGAGCCATCACGATAGGTGACCATATTGACTGGCGTACCCAAATCATCAACAAGATTGGTCATTGGCATTAAATCAGCAACAGGAATCATACTCATCCAAGACTCAGTCAGCATACCCAGATTGATATTAATCTGTTTTGTAAACCAGGCATGATGCACTGTTTTTGAGTCAGCTTCTGTGATAATCACTTTAGTCGCACGATACCCATTGACCATTTTAGTTTCGGAAGTTTGTTGGATATCGGGGGGAGTGGTAGGCGAAGTTGAACTATTTTTAACAGGTCCGGATCCACCTGCCATATTAATCATCATTTGAAGATCTTGTTTTCGAAGGACAACAGCTTCTGTGTCGCTAATTTGAAAAACAAAATCTTCTTTGTCCAGACGGATCAAAACATCTTTAGCACCCATATTTTTGGTAACGGATGTCGGATCAACCTCATTAATCCCGGAAATCTTAATTCGGGTCGGAGAAACCGACATAGGTATCGATTTGGTGTTTTTTACAGCTCCCTGAGCGTCATATACCTGTGATTTCAGCGTAAATGACCCTGAAAATGCGTCACTTTGTCCCATCGCAACAGTTGTTGTCAGAAATAAACCGACAACGATTGCTGAAACCAATTTAATTGTACCCATTTAGTTCAACCTTATATTTTTACTTTTTTAATCCATCCACCGGCAATAACATCATCGCCTTCGTAACAAACCAATGCTTGTCCCGGTGTGATCGCACTTCGCCCTTGCGGAAATCGAATCGTTAATTCATCGTCACCAGTTTGGGTCAAAAATCCGGGTTCTCCATCATCATTGTAACGAATCGCGCCGGTAACCAGCATATCTTCTTCAGGGATGGATGCATATTTCCCAAAATTGATATTCATGGCAACGCATACTGTATTAACCAGATCTTCTTCCCCACCGATAGTGATGGTATTCGTATCGGGGTCGATGTCGGTAACATAAACCGGTGTGCCCATAGGCAGATGGAGTCCGCGGCGTTGCCCGATTGTATAAAAGGGATATCCCCGATGTTTTCCGACAATCTTTCCGGTTTTATCAACGAAGAGTCCGCCCTCGACTTTTTCCTGAAGTCCCGGAACACGATCCCTCAAAAATCGGCGGTAATCGTTATCGGGTACAAAACAAATCTCGTAGGAATCTTTTTTATTTGCGACGTTCAGGAGTCCACGATCTGCTGCAAATTCCCGAATCTCAGTTTTATGAAAATTACCGAGTGGAAATCTTGTTCGGGAAAGATGTTTTTGTTCAACTCCCCACAGTGCGTAGGACTGATCTTTGTTGTGGTCTTTCCCACGTGAAATCACGTAACGTCCGTTTTCTTCGCGAATGTTGGCGTAGTGTCCGGTTGCAATGAAATCACATCCCAGGCTATCGGCGCGTTTCATCAAAGCAGCCCATTTGATGTGAGTATTACACAAAACACACGGATTTGGGGTTCGTCCGGCCATATATTCATCCACAAAACGATCGATTACCCAATCGCCGAATTCCTCACGGATATCAACGATAAAATGATTGAAATTAAATTT
>DLXM01000036.1 GCA_003448835.1 Bacteroidota bacterium
AAAATTTATGTGTTTTTTTACACCATAATCTTATACAATCGAATCGGAGATAGTCCTCGGTTCCAAACTAGAAGTCGTCGAACAGGCTTATTTGGTAAATCAAGTTGGAAATAACTTTAGTATGTCAGCGATTCCATATGCACCAAAAACCCTCACAATGATGGATCGTCAGGGTAATTTGCATTTGTTAATGTTGGATGAAACCACGATCCGTGTATATGACACCAGCATGGCGCTAAAGGATTCCACTGAACTTCGACTTGAGCCTGTGCCAACAACCGTAGCTGAGCGCGATACGGTCATAGCGCGACGAAATCCATCTATGAGTAGTTTGATTTCAGCCAATTTCCCTTCTCATAAAACCCTGATTGAGTATTTTTTTGTGGATGAAGAAGGACGATACTGGATAAACACCAACGATTCACCGAAGTATGCGGTACTTGATGCGGACGGAAATCCACTTGGCAGCTTTGATCTCCCCGATGGACTCACATTACTTCATGTAGCCCAAAACCGGCTCTATCTAACCGACTTTACAAACGAGCAATTCAGCCTGGAAGTGTACGAAGCTCGCTGGTAGTCAAAAAATTGTACGATGGTCAATTTACGGTCGCCAATCTCAAAGTCCAGTGACAGCCTTGTATGCCTCCTTAAACGGAAGCAAACTTATACCATTACTTCTCTTCTGGATAGTGTCTCCACTATTTACAAATCTGGAATCAGATTCCAAAATTGTAAAGAATTTCGCTTTATAATCTTATACAAGAAAATCCAAATCACTGTTTTCATTGTCACAGGTTTATCCCTTTTTGCTGGCTGTAATTCAATATAGTGTGTTAGTTCATAACATGTTCATGTAGGTTGATTACTCGCTCAAATTTATATTTATTAGATACTTCGTCGTAATATTAATTAAGTCTTGTCGTCATGGATTTTTCAAAAAGTATATCCTTCATTTCTTGTCTTCCGTTATTATTCGTTATTAGTTGCAGTACCGAGGATCCACCTTCAAATGTGATTGAAACAACGGAGCTATCAAACTTTGAAACGTTGGTCAGCTTAGAATCTGAAACCCTGGCGTTACCGATTATCATAAAAGCATTAAATGATCAAAGTTTCATAGTGTATGATATTGGAACAAATCAGGTACTAAAATTGGATGAACGTGGTTCAATTGTAGACTCCATCGGAAGAGTAGGTCATGGGCCTGGTGAATTCTTATTTGTAAATAGCATTTTTATCAGAGATGAAAAACTTTACTTAATTGAATCTCCCCAGATGTTAGCTCATCAATACAGCCAGAACGGGGAACTGATCTCAAGTTTCGATTTTGGTAAATTAGTTGGTAGGTCAGTGATTGCCCCTCGACCATATGGTGGTGTAGTCATGTCAAATGAAATTGACAACCGACCTTTTGTGACATCACAAGGTGATCTTTTATTATCAAATTTAAATGTGGGTGTTGAAAGTAGATATCTTTTTCAATTAATTGATTGGGAGAATACTAATCAACTTTCTGAAATAGGTGAAGTCCCGGAAGGAAGCTCTTTTATTTTAGATATTCGGGAATTTAGAAATGAAGCTTTAAATGGAGATGTGCCGTCACTTTATAAAGCCAATAGTTTTCCGGTTCAAAATCATGCAAATCCAGATGAGTTATTTATCGTTTATAGTTCGATTTCGAGAATTGCCAAGTACAAAACTACCGGGGAGAAACTTTGGGAAAATGATATACAAAGTATTGAAGCGGACACGATAAGTACTAGATTTTTTGAACTGATGGGACGAATGAGCCCGGAAAACAGGACAGATCTTAAATATTATTCGTCGGGAGTCAGTAACGATCAAGGGGAATTGTTCCTTGTTGTGAACATTAGACCTGTAGTAATACACAAGTTTAATAATACTGGGGAATTGGTCCATAAATATGTATTTGAATCCAAAGAAGTTGCACCGGTCCTTGATTTCGATTTCATGAATAATCGAATAATTGCGGCAACTAATAACGGTGAAATTCGGATTTATCCATTTGATTATGACAAAAATTAATAAAATTGGGATAATCAGTGTAATAATTACCAAGCTTAGATAAATTCTTTAAAATTCACTAGCAACAGATTAGTTGATAGTTTGTTGTCAGTTTTATAGTTGTTTTATAACTTTCTAAAACTCAATAATATGTCAAAAAACACATCCTTTATATTTTGTCTTCAGCTATTCTTCGTACTTAGTTGCAGTCCCGAGAATCCATCTTCAAATGTTATTGAGTCAACTCAGTTGTCAAACTTTGAAACCTTGGTCAGCTTAGAATCTGAAACCCTGGCGTTACCGATTATCATAAAAGCATTAAATGATCAAAGTCTCATCGTGTATGATATTGGAAAAAACCAGGTACTTAAATTGGATGAAACTGGTGCGATTGTAGATTCCATCGGACGTGTTGGTCGAGGACCTGGTGAATATCTCTTTGTAAATAACATTTTTATCAGTGATGAAAATCTGTATCTCATTGAGAGATCCCAAATGTTAGCTCATCGATATAGCCAAGGAGGGGATTTGATCTCAAGTTTTGATTATGGCAAAATCACCGGTAATCCTCCAAAGCCGTTTGGCCCTTATGGATCTATCGTAGCAAATGATATTGACAACCAAACTTTTGTCACATCACAAGGAGATCTTTTATTATCAAATTTAGATATAGGGTCTGAAAGCCAATTTCTTTTTCAATTGATTGACTGGGAGGACAGTAATCAACTTTCTGAAATAGGTGAAATTCCCGAAGGAAGTTCCTTTATTTTAGATATCCAAGAATTCAGAAATGAAGCGTTAAATGGAGATGTGCCTTCATTTTACAGAGCCAATAGTTTTCCGGTTCAAGATTTAGCTAATCCAGATCAGTTATTTATTGTTTGTAGTTCTATATCGAGAATAGCCAAGTATACCTTAACAGGTGAAAAATTGTGGGAAAATGATGTACATAGTATTGAAGCCGATACGATTAGAACTAGATTTGTAGAATTGATGGGACGAATGAGCCCGAGAAACAGGACAGATCTTAAATATTATACGTCCGGTGCCAGTAACAATGAAGGTGATTTGTTCCTTGTAGTTAATATAAAACCGGTAGTTATACACCAGTTTAATCAAACCGGAGAATTGGTACATAAATATATCTTTGAATCTAGAGATGTTACACCAATCCTTGATTTCGATTTCATGAACAATCGAATAATTGCAGCAACCGATAACGGTGAAATTCGGATTTATCCTTTTGAAAATGACAGTAAATAAAATTGTCAAATAACATGTTAAACATATAAATCTGCTTTTGTTGCAAGTCCAATTATGGAATTTCCGTATCTTGGGGACATGAATATTTTAGGTATTGAATCTTCGTGCGATGAGACGGCCGCTGCGGTGTATAGCGACCATGGACTTCTCTCGAATGTGATCGCATCGCAATCTATTCACCGAAAATTCGGTGGAGTGGTGCCGGAATTGGCATCCCGCGCTCACCAAAAAACTATCTGGAGTGTTACGGATCAGGCGCTGAATGAAGCAGGCATGTCTATCAATGACATTGACGCTATCGCAGTGACGCACGGTCCCGGTCTAATGGGTGCTCTGCTTGTCGGATTGAGTTTCGCTAAGGGACTATCTCTAAGCCATCAAATACCGATTATCGGTGTGAATCACATCGACGCTCATATTTATGCAAACTTTATCGAGGAAACACCGGTTTACCCCTTTCTGGCTCTGATTGTTTCAGGCGGACATACCCGTCTGGTTGTGGTCAAGGATTTTCTAAAACACTCGGTGCTGGGTGATACGCGTGATGATGCAGCGGGTGAAGCGTTTGATAAAACGGCTAAAATTCTGGGAATCGAGTACCCCGGTGGTCCCCGAATGGATAAACTGGCTCAAACGGGCGACATTAAATTTGTGAAATTTCCCCAGGCACTGCTGAAGGACGGCTATGAATTTAGTTTTTCCGGACTCAAAACTTCTGTTTTGTATCACCTGGAGGCCATTTCCGAGGCAGATCGTGAACAATATCTGACGAACCATCTCAACGATTTATGCGCTTCTATCAGTCATGCCATCACGGAAGTTTTAATCAAAAAAACGGAAAAAGCACTCCATGAATTTGGACTCAAATCATTGGTTATCGCCGGTGGAGTGTCCGCCAATAGTATGCTACGCTCAAAGATGGAAAAACTTGCACAGAAAAGTGGAGTAAAATTATCCATCCCCAAGCCAGTATATTGTACAGATAATGCCGCTATGATCGCTGTGACGGGATACCTTAAAGCGAAGTCCGGACAATTTGATTCTCTCGAACTGGAACCATTTGCCAGTATGCATTAATTGGATTTTTTAGTTTTTGGATGTGTTTTTTGGTTAATCTCGCCTATTTTTGAGCACTTTAGCACTTTAGCACTTGAGCACTTGAGCACTTGAGCACTTGAGCACTTGAGCACTTGAGCACAATTTTAATCCTGAATTGAGTAACATGACCCTTTTTAAACTGATTTTTGAACATGATATGGTGCTGGATGCCGAAAATCCGGCAAAACATAAAAAGGAACCATCCACACTCGATGATTTTCTAAAACCAGCGAAGACGTATAGCCGATTTTATTTTTCCGCGACGGACATGAATTCCATGAAATTTGGATTGGATGTCGTGCCTCAATCCAATTTATTATTTCAGGCATTTAAAACTGGTTTAGGCGAGTCACGTTTTATGCTTTCGGATGGGAGCTCGGACGAAGATATGCAGTCCGCACTGGATAAAACGCCATTCGGTGGCGCCATCGTCGTTCTAAAAAACGAAAATGTAGTCTCAACATTTCCAAAATTCTCGGGAAACGACAATCCGGATGAAAAAATTGCCGAGCTTACAAGAATACTGGACTTAGATCATTTAGTTTTGTTTAAAATTCCGTCTCCCAATGGGATAGACCTTCAATTATATTCAAAAAAGAACATTTACAGAGACTTTTTTTATCAGTTTAAACCATTGATAAATAATACACTTAGATTCTTTAGTATCAACGGTAAACGACTCAAGAATCAGCGATTTCTGTACTTTGAAACCTGGAGTCTGGATAAACCACCGCATGGGTTTGAAGAAGTATTTGAAGACACCGCATTTTATTAGAATTTTCTCTGAAATAATTAATACCGTTTGACAAGACGTATAATTCGGTTATTTTAATTCATTCTGGAAGGGCTTCCAGTCAAAACGTGTCTAGCCTTTTCATCGATCGTCAAACCAAACCACAACAACAAAAACAAATCAACGGAGTACGTATGAGTTTCAGAACCTACAAAGTGATGGTGCTGTTCGTATGTTTAATTTTGGGTGCTCAGTTTGCCTATGCTCAGGGAACTTTGAGAGGTACAGTAACAGATGCTAATAATAATGAAGACCTCATTGGAGCAAGTGTTTTGCTTCAAATAGATGGTGATACCAGAACTAGAGGTGCAAATGCCGGACTTGATGGCGGGTTCGTATTTGAAAACCTTTCTGCTGGAACTTATATCCTACGAGTAACTTATGTTGGATATTTGGAACAACGCATTACGGATATTGAAATAGTCAATGGAGAAACTACCACCATCGATGTCAGAATGACAGCAGGTGTAAGTTTGAATCCAGTTGTTTTTAGTGCTTCCCGATACGAGGAAAGTATTTTAGATGCGCCGGTCTCAATTGAGTCAATGGATATCCTTGCGATTGGTCAAGTTGCAACAGACAGTTACTATAAGTCTTTGGGCAACTTAAAAGGTGTTGATATCACTTCCAGCTCTATCAACTTCCAAATTATCAACTCACGTGGATTTAACTCTACCGGGAATACCCGTATGGTTCAGTTGATTGATGGGATGGATACTCAGGCTCCGGCTTTGAACTTCCCAATTGGAAACTTGAATGGTCCATCGGAGTTGGATATCGCGAATATTGAGTATATCCCCGGTGCCTCATCTGCGCTTTATGGACCTAATGCATTCAGTGGAATTTTGCTAATCAACAGTAAAAGTCCGTTCGATTATCCCGGTACTAGTTTCATGGTTCGAACCGGTGTGAATCACATGAATGGTAATGGAGATCTTGGTGAACCGGAAAGTCCGGAGCCGATGTATGAGTTTTCTGTGCGCCACGCACAAGTTTTTGCCGATAAATGGGCAGCAAAACTCAATTTCAGCTATAGTAAAGCAACAGATTGGCATGGAATTGATTATAGTGACAAAAATGGCGCAGGTTGGAATGCATCTTATAAAAATCCTGGATATGATGGTGTCCACATGTTTGGAGATGATGGCTCGTTTAACATTGGCTTGTTAGGACTAAGTGCCCCAAACAGACAAGCAATTGCGGCCAATATCAGTGCAAGTACCGGTGGAGCGATTCCAACTGCATTGGCAGAAATGTATGTTGCTTCACTTCCTGCTCAGCCAGTAAACAGAACGGGTTATCAGGAACGCCACCTGGTGGATTACGGTGCAGAGAATATGAAGGTCAATGCTTCGCTTCACTACCGTTTAAGTCAATACGTCGAAGCCAGCTATACATTTAACTATGGTTTCGGAACTTCGATTTATACGGGTGCTCAGCGATATAGCTTAAATAATTTTTATATCGCTCAACACAAACTTGAGTTGACCGGTGATAATTTCATGGTTCGCGCTTATGGAACTTTTGAAGATTCAGGTGACTCTTATATTGCCGATTTCATCGGATATTCTGTCAACGAGCAGTATCGTCCGAATACACTTTGGTTCGGTACATACGGTGGGACATTTGCCGGTGGATTATTACAGGCCGCAATGGCTGCGCAAGGTGGAGATCCATCCTATAATCCTGCAACAGTACAAGCACTGTTGAGTAATCCACAACTCGTAGCTCAATTACACGCTGCTGCACGTGCTGCTGCTGATGTTGGTCGATATGAGCCGGGTACTTCTCAATTTGATGGAGCAGTCGAAATGGCAAGAGGCGCACGGGTTCCGGATGGTGCTTTGTTTGACGATCAGTCCAGATTCTACATGACTGAAGGTGAATATGATTTTAAAAATGATATCAGTTTTGTTGATATGCAAATTGGTGCGAGTTTCAAACAGTATCAGTTACGTTCAAACGGTACCATTTTTGATGATGCCGGTGGAGTGAACATCAATGAGTATGGTGCCTATCTTCAAGCTGGTAAGTCATTATTTGAAGATCGTTTGAGATTGAACGGATCAGTTCGATATGATAAAAATGAAAATTTCGACGGACAATTTAGTCCTCGCCTATCTTCAGTACTTACTGTTGCTGACGGACATAATTTCCGTGCTTCATATCAGACCGGTTTTCGAAACCCAACAACCCAGGGACAATACATTGATTTGAATGTAATTACAGCAAGATTACTTGGTGGTT
>DLXM01000095.1 GCA_003448835.1 Bacteroidota bacterium
TATCATTCGATTCTTGTCCCCAAACTGCTTTTTCACGTAATAAAATCTTCAATCCTGCATACGCAGCACCTAGGTCACCGGTTACACATATGGCATCACCTGTTTGAGCACCTGATCGATACGCAATTTTTTCTTCAGAAACAGATCCATTTACTGTGATACTGATCACCAAGGAGCCCGGTGAAGCAGTTATATCACCGCCAATAATGGGACTATTATATATATCACTTGCACGAATGAGTCCATCATAAAGGCTATGAATCATTTCTGTTGAAATTTTATTCGGGATACCAATAGAAATCATCAGGAATTCGGGTTTCCCGTTCATTGCCAAAATATCACTTACTGAAGCCGTAATAAGTTTATATCCCAAATGAGTAAGTGGAGTATAAGTAAGGTCAAAGTCCACACCTTCAATAAAGGTTTCGGAAGAATACAATAAAAATTTCCCGTCAACACTTCTTACAACGGCGCAGTCATCACCAATACTTTTAACAAGTTGACCAACCGAGTCACCCCGATCACCTAACTGTTTGGTGATGTCTTTAATAAGTCGGTAGCGTCCTGTTTCACTAACTGGAGTAAATTTTTGCTCCATAAATTTAAAATTCGATCAGAATGAAATTAATATCTGGGTCTGAATACCATAAAACAAAAAAGGCCACCCATAAATAATGAGCGGCCTTCAAATTTACGGATAAACTTTGATTATTGCAGTCTTCTCGTTGAGTAATTGATTTGCAATGTGCCAGCTTGCCGTAGCTCTTGCTGAACATCGGTAACAATACCCATTTCGGACTCACGATCAACTCGCAACGAAACGATTAGTTTTGGTTGTTCGAGTAGTTTATCATACATAATTCGGCGGATAAAGCTTATTTCTTCGATAAGTGCATCGTCGATTTGGACTCTTGTATCACCGAATGTGTTAGCACCCAGTACCATTGGACCTACATACAGATAACTGACCAATCGTTTTTGTTCGATTTTTTCAATGTTTTCTGCACGAGTAAGTTCCACACGCACTTGCAGTGTAACTTCACGCAATACGGTTGTAACCATGAAGAAGATCAGGAGCATAAATACGATATCCGGCAATGCGGTCGTAGGTACTTCCTGCTTAGTCTTGGCGTTCTTTTTCTTAAACTTTGACATAGATTCGTTCCTTAGTTACTTCCGGGATCGGGTTCTGCGATAGAAACGTTCATTGGGTAGACCTTGCGAATTTCGTCATCAGACGGACTGGCCAAAGATGCAGAATAGCGATCGTAACTGACCCCAAATCTTCTCATACTTTCAGCATCGCGTAATTCCTTGTAAGAACCACGGACTTCATCCAACATTCTGATATACATCTCATAAGGTGTTTGACGGTCTGTTTTAATCGAAACAATTGCAGCCAGTGGAGAAACAGATAAGTTCTCATCATTAGCACGGTTTGCATTGTCAACAAAGTTGGCAACACGCTCTCGCACTTCAGTTACAGCTGCGGGTCGTTCGTTAATCAGAATCATTCCTTGTGAGTTCACAAGTATCTTCAATAAATTACGTTCGCGGATAGGTGGTGGTGGTGCAGTATCATCCGGTGGCGGAGGAAGTACAAGACCAATACCTGTGTCCACGTCAATCGTAGATACAACCAGGAAGAAAATCAGCAAAAGGAAGGCCATGTCGGCGAGCGACGAAGATGGTATCTCCGCAGATTCTCGACCTCTTTTCTTTTTGAACATAGATTCCTGCCTTCAGTTTTTAAAATTTAAATGAGCTTCTCAGACCACCCATAAAAATGAGTACCACCATTAGAACAATCATTACTAAAAAGGTGATCAGAGCTGACTCTGTCATATTACCAGTTACACCAAAGGTGACTCCAAATAGTGCAAATGGAAGGAATATGATCGCAATTTTTGACCATTCGTGTTTGCCACTAGCAACGTTCTTTACTCCGAACACTACAATTAACAACACGCTGATTCCCAAAAGAACCAGTGATCCGGTCAGTGCAATTTCTACTATACCCATTGTTATCCTTAGTTAAAAATTGACTTTCTAATTATTTAGACTTAGCGGCTGCTTCTTCTGGTGAAAGAATTGGCTTACCACGCTCCATTAATGCAATAGAGTCGATAAGTACGATAGAACTTTCTTCCATCTCAACTACAAGTCGATCAATTTTAGATACACAATAGTTATAACCAATTTGAAGGATAATACCACCAAGTAGACCCGCAACTGTGGTCAACAAAGCAACTTTAATACCACCGGCTACCAACGAAGGAGAAATGTCACCTGCTGCTTCAATAGCATCGAAGGCGATGATCATACCCACAACGGTTCCGGTAAACCCGAACATCGGTGCCAAGGCGATAAATAATGAAATCCAAACAATTCCTCTTTCAAGGAAGCTCATTTCAATTGAGCCATAAGCGGTAATTGCTTTTTCCGCTGCTTCGATACCTTCATCAGCTCTTAGCAATCCAGCTTGGAATACAGAAGCTACAGGACCACGTGTTCGTGAACACAGTTCCTCGGCTGCTTCTATTCCACCGTTTTGCAGTGCATCTTTTACATCGAGAATAAATTTACGGGTGTTGATATCGGCACGGTTAAGTGTGATAACCCTCTCCAAAAAGATTGCAAGACCGATGATCACACAGACCAATACCGGCCACATAAATTCGCCACCTTCGTTGAAATAATATACAAGTAAGTTGAACAGACCTTCGTCCACTCCGGCTTGCATAAGTAGGGTTCCAAATGACAAGGACATAGATACTCCAGTTTATCGTTTGTTTGTTATCTGACTATGATTTAATGAATGAATGCAAAATTATAGATGATTTTATACAAAATTCAAAGTATGAACTCATCTATTATTCATTTTGCATATACAATTATTGTACTGAGCGCATTTTAAGAATTATACAAGCCTTTTCAAAGCATGAATGTTCAAACTTTGTTAATTCTTTTAATCAAAATGTCGCAGTGACCGTAATACGTACCGTTTGAAACGGTCTTCTGCCTTGAATTGTGCGTCCATCGTACTGAATTGACGACCGAACCCAATCACTATTTTGAAGCTGAACACCAAAATTCCATAACCAAGATTGCCCTAATCCGGACCCATTGGTCATTTCATACGCTAAATTTTGATTTAAATCACTATTTGTTGCCATATCTCTGAATTCAATCCGGTACAGTGCTCTTAGTTTTTCTAAAATGTAAAAATTTCCATCAGACGTGATATTAAATAACCGGACTTCGGACCCATTTACTTCTTTTTTCCTACCAAATGTAGTTCGAATTCCAACATTTGACCCCGAATTCAGATATATATTCATTCCCGGAGCGACACTCCAACCATCTATTTCGAAGTTTCGACTTGAAATCCCATCACTTGAATTCATCTTTTTCATCATCAACATCTCATTCCCAACCTGTATTCTCTGAGGAAAACGATATTCCACAATCACCATTTTTTCATCCAGATGATTCTGTTCAAAACCATTCAATTGCCTGATCATTCCCTTTCGCAAATTTGATCTTAACCGGATATTCCATTCCGGAATTCGTTTAAAAAATTGTAGTTCCTGTTGCCAATTCATTGACCCATTAACCGTCTCATCCTCATTTCTTAATGCACCTTTTTTCAAAAAATATACTTCAGAAATGTCACGGGTCTCACTCTGTTCTCTTATGTCAATAATCGAATTATAGGTGGTATTAGCTAAAATCTGCGTAAAAGTGTTTTCATTTCTCCAATTTGGAAACCATCGTATAAAATCAAGATTTACATTCCATCTCGCTTGCAACGACACAACAGGAATCACCTCATCCGATGGCAATAATTGCCTGATAAACTCCCCTTCATTTGGATTTTGCTCAGGAAAAAACTCCTCGATTTGTCTTACACCATCATTATTTAAATCAATCCACACAAATTGCCCAAATTCAGACCCAACTTCTAAATAAGTCTCCTGCAATAAGGACCGACTTTCAGTCATAACATCATAAAGAATCGAGTTTTGGATGGAGTTTCTAAGGAATCCAAAAACGGTCGACGAACGCACTGCGACGCCATTTACGTCACCAAGTCCGAACCTGCTGGCATACTCCGAATCAGGCCTGGAGGCCTGATATGCGACCCTTGTATCTGTACTGAGTTGTGAGGAATGTGTATATCGTAACTGTATTTCGGGTGATTGAATCTGGTAACTTGGATGTAATCTTCCATCTAAAACTTCTTTTTCAATTCGAAATCCATAGCGTAGCGCAACATTCATCCCATTTTTCAAATAAAAACTCAAGGCAGGAGAAATTTCTTCATATTTATTACCACGAACCAACGAGTCGGAAACCAGAACACCTGATTGTTCATATAATTCAGAGATATAATTTATCTGAGGTGAAATAGTGACTAACTTTGTGCTAATGTCATATCCTCCAGATCCTGAAAAATCAGAAATTAAAATAGTTGGATTTTCATCTGCCCCTTTAGATGATAAACTTCCATAGTTTGCGATAAGATATGGTGCATTTTCCTCACGGGAATTGATTAAAACATCATTTCTTGTACCCTTTCGAAGAGTACGATCGAGTTTTTGCCAGTTGTATTTGAATACCGACTGTTCCGCAAAGTTAAATGTACTCCCAGCAAAATATCGGTGCTCATTGGATAATGCATCTTCTCTTAATCCCCAGAGATAATCGTATTCAACATTTCTGACACGATCAAAAAACTGATAATTCTCACCCGTGAATTCAAATCCTGCAACTAAATCCATTTTTCCCAGGTAGACATCTTGCCCCGTTAATTCGATTTTATTGATGAGCATTTGATCTTGAACTTCATCAACCTGACGCGATAAACGATTCTGATTTAAACTACTTCCCGACCATTCAGATGATATTTTTAATCCATCCAGAATTTTTGCACTACCCCGTACAGCAAGAATGCTTGTTTTTTGTGGACCTAAAAGTTGACGATATGGTTCATAATTACCATTTCCGAACCCTACCCATTCATAAATTATTCCATTTACATTGGTACCGATGCGACGATAACTCCCTTTTCCCATTCCGACATTTGAAAAAGTAACTCTAAAATAACCTGATCGATCACCGGGGATGTGTCTATAGATAACAGATTGAACACCATTTATGAGTGTATCGACGCGGGTGTACAATATGTATGGCGAATCAGGACGATATCCAACCGAGTCCGCCCCCGAAATTCGCATTGCATTCTGATCTGTCCCTGCGTTTCTGATAATCTCGAGTTCTTCATCTGTTAATGTACTGGCATCACCGAAATTAATGTTGTCTGACTCCTGGATATATGTGGCACCAACTTCAACCCTACCGGATTTATCGATTTTTTGGTCAGTTTCGAAGGCCATCAATGAACGAGTGTATGAATTGCTCAAATACTGATACTCTACCCTGATTGCGTGAGAGTTTCTGATGATGCGACGACTGGTGAATGTAATTTCACCCAAACTGTAATCAATTACATAATCAAGATCTTCACCTCTTTGCAATAAAAAACCATCCAAATAAACATTTTCAGTACCGGCGACAACAGTAATAAATTGCTCGTTTCTGGATCCGGTTAATCGATACGGACCTTGTATCCCATTTCTACCGCTAAATTCCATTGCGTGAAAAGTTCCACGTTGAACTGAAAGTACTGCTGTGTTAGCGCCCAATAAATTCGTAGTTGAATTGGCAACGGCACCTTGTAATCGGCGACGGACATGAACAATCTGGCTACGATTCAGATTTACATCCACATCCCCCAATTGGACATTAGCTACAGGTGAATTTACCCGGATGTAAACCTGATCAAATTCACGAAGATTTTGTGTAGTCCCTTCCGGTTGTATTATGGAATTCTGATCTGAAATTGCTGCCGAAATGTAAACTTCATCGGTTAAATATCCTTGGAGATCAAATCGAAGGCTACTTTCCAAACCGGGATCCCGGGTATTTCCGACAATGATACCTCTGGTTAAGCTTCCAGAGGACGTAAGTCTATCGTTAGTAGATGAGCCTTCGATCCCATTTATATTTTGGCGGACATCTGGTAAAGACAGGCTATCCTGAAATGATGTGATTTCTAATGGATCATCATTTAATCGAAAAATTCGGGGTAATGAAATTGGATAATAATTCCATTTTATAGTCAGTGCAATTGGTAACGAGGTCCACTCACTTGGCCATCGGAACGTAAATAACGCCGATTTTTTATCAAATGAATAGAATTCGGCAGATAAAAGGGTGTCTGCGTGAGAAACCTGGATACTCTCCTCAACGGTTAAATAGTCAAGAACAACTGTGTTATCGGTAGGCGTTAAGACAAATGATTGCGAACGGGATGGTAATTCTCCATAAGCATCTGAAACGCAAATCGTCAAAAGCAACATCCAAAAGATATATATTCTGACAGATTTGGGCATAGGATAGATCACGAATCCGGGTTTTGGACAAAAAAAAAGGAGATTGAAATAAATCAATCTCCTTAGAATGTATTAAAATATACGGGAAATTATTTTTCGGATTTAACAACCCATACTTTAACATCGGCTTTAATATCGCCGTGGATATTCACAACAGCAGTATATTCACCGAGAGATTTAACTTCTTCGATGGTAACTTTTCTGCGGTCGATATCGAATCCTTTTTCTTTCAGAGCATCAGTAACCTGTTGTGTAGTAACAGTTCCGAAGATTTTACCTTCTTCACCTGCATTAACACTAATAGTAACTGAAGTTGAAGCAAGTTTTTCGGCCGTGCTTTTGGACTCTTCGAGAAGAGCTTCGCGTTTTTTAAAAGCTTGTTTGCTATTCTCTTCAACAGACTTGATTGCACCTTTGGTAGCAACAACTGCTTTTCCGTTAGGAATCAGATAGTTTCTTCCGTATCCGTCCTTGACTGTGACAACATCGCCGGCAGAACCGAGGTTCTCGACTTCGTTAATGAGTACTAATTTCATATTGTGGCTCCTATTATCTGAAGTTTTCGGCTACGAATGGAACCAATGCAAGGTGACGAGCACGCTTGACCGCACGGGTCAACTGTCGCTGAAATTTTGCACTTGTACCTGTTACACGACGTGGAAGGATTTTCCCCTGGTCGTTTGTGAATTTTTTTAAATCTTCGATGTTTTTGTAATCGATGTATGTAAAACCTGATTTAGTAAACAGACATTCTCTGCTTCTGTAATTGGTTTTCTTAGGGTGTTGTGGATTTTTTAACATTTTTGGAATCCTTGAGATCTTTGTGAATTACTTATTTTAACTTTTTTCTTCGTCGGATGTGCGCTCACGCAATTGTGGGACTGTACCGCTTTTTTGTAATTCACGGTAAGCCAACATTTTATTGTCATATTTGAGGTTCAAATAACGCATGATGTTGTCATCAATTTGCATTTGACGCTCTAATTTCGCGATGAGTTCACCAGATGACGTGAAATAAGCATTCACATAATAACCGGTGTTCTTACGGTCGATCTCGTAAGCAAGACTTTGGATGCCCCACTCATTTACTTCATCGATTTCTGCACCATTTGTGGTCAGAAAATCTGTGAATTTCTTCACAGTTGCCTTCGTTTGTTCTTCATCAAGAACTGGATTAACGATATACGTTAATTCATAATAGTTTTTTCGCATAATTACCTATGGATGTTTGTTAACAGTCGTTGGGGGTTCCAACAACAGGGTCGCGAAAGATACGGAGTAAAGCTTTGTTTTACAACCGAGATTATATGATTTCAATACCCCACAGTATCAATTCTTTACCACTCAATTGACTAGCCTCGCACGAAACCACCTACACACTCAGTTAACATTCAAATTAACCATCGCACATGTACGAAAGGCATGTATGAGTGAGACGAATAAAACTTATTTAAAAAGCCCAAAATAAATGAGACCGAAAAGTCCAACGGTCCAGCAATAGTAAGCGAAGTAATGCA
>DLXM01000292.1 GCA_003448835.1 Bacteroidota bacterium
CAATGGTGGGGAGGTAATCTCTTTTAATCGGTCAGGATATTCTAAATCCTCCGGAGTTATCATTTTCGCTCCAATGAGTTGCGTTCTCTTGATAATCCGGTCTACTTTGTCCCAATCGTTAAACGACTTAAAGGAAGCAATTGATTGTGGACCGAATCCGCGAATACGTGCTAAATCGGCTTCTTTGAGTTTGAAAATATCAATTGGATGCCGGACAGCATCCAGAAGGGATTTGGCTCTACCGGCGCCAATATGAGGAATTAATGATAATGCAATACGCGTTCTGATATTATCATTCATGAGCCTCTTGAATCTTCTTCCATAATTTTTCTTTTAGTTCATTCATATTATGAGAAGTTGCCGCTGAGACATAAATAACATCATCCGGAATAGTTGGTTCTACTTCCATTTTGAAGCCCGGTACCAGGTCCATTTGAGATATGACAATTATTCGAGGTTTATCCAATAGATCTTGTCGATATTCTTTTAATTCATTTATCAGTACGCGATATTCATGCTCGACATCGGTCATGCAGGTTATTACAAACATCAGGACTTTATTTCGTTCAATATGTCGCAAGAACTGAATTCCAAGCCCTTTACCAATGTGGGCATCTTCAATGATACCCGGTATATCGGCCATCACGAAGCTTCGGTAATCGGGAAATGTCACTACTCCCAGGTTCGGCTCCATTGTAGTAAATGGATAATCCGCAATTTTGGGTTTTGCATTTGACAATGCAGCTAATAATGTACTTTTACCAGCATTTGGATACCCAACAAGGCCTACATCAGCGATTAGTTTTAATTCAATTTCGACAATGATCTCTTCACCTGGTTCTCCGGGTTGAGCATATCTGGGAGTTTGATTCACATCAGTTTTAAAAAAGGAATTCCCCTTCCCTCCCTGTCCGCCCTTTGCTATAATAATTTCTTGTCCCTCTTCTATGACCTCACCCAACCGACGACGCGTTTCAAATTCGTAAGCTATTGTACCAAGGGGGACATCAAAAACTATTGGATCGCCATCTTTACCGGTCCTGTTGGAACCGGATCCATTACTTCCATGTGAAGCCTTTACATATTTTTTATAACGAAGATCCAAAAGGGTATTCATATTACTATTCCCTCGAAGGACAATATCAGAACCTTTCCCTCCGTCACCGCCATCGGGGCCTCCACGTGGGACATATTTCTCTCTTCTGAATGATACTGCACCTGATCCACCATTTCCGGCAGTTAGGTACATNNTAAACCCAAATTAACTTCAATTTTAATTTCTTCTGTAATATAGAGTGTAAAAATGGCTGATACTTACATGATTTTGAGTTTTTTCATGTATTTCGACCGTAGAGCAAAAGACCTAACATTTTGCCGGTCAATTTTTAATAAGCGTCATGTTTAATCCATCTATAAAATCACCCTCATAAGTAGCACGAACTTCTATATCAAGGTGTTCTGGATCGGGACGAGCATCCAGAATACTTAATTGACTCGGATCAGGATAGAGTCTATAGTTACCCGGATCTACTTCATCAATGTAGAATGTTCCATCGGAAAAAGTTCTCATTTCACGGATTTCACCGGTTTCAACATTTTCTAAATAAAGACGAAGTCCACCTAAACTGCGTTCATTCACACCATCTTTAATAACAATTTTACCCTCCAGAATACCTGAGTAATAAAATGGAATGTCTATATTCTTGTACTGATTCGGATCTGCAACAAAGGAGAACTCTTTCTCGCGTGGAACTAACATGGGGTTGCTTATTGCCCCTTTATTGATTGTTACATAATATCGTTCGTATTGTTGGAGTTGGGAGAATCTATAAACTCCATCCGATCCTAATTTAGATGATGATATTCGTCCTAACCTGATAGCAGGATCATCCAAAATCTGTTCGCCATCATCATAAAATCCATTAGTATTTTGATCAACAAACATTCGAATACTTGCACCAGCGCGACCCACTTGTTGTCTGTAGTCTGTAAAGAAATGGCTTGATCCTGTATCAAATCCAACAGATCCACGCAAATTATGACTCATAGTTGCTTGAGTACCACGTGTTCTTAATCTTGAAGTAGAACGTGCGAAATTGAAATCATAAACAAATCCTATCTGGAATGAGTTGACCCCAATATTAAAATTTCTACCCACTGAAACATCTACACGCGCATTTCGCATGACTTGTTTTGAGTATTGAAATTCTGCATTATCGATGCTCGATGATTTTTGATCAAATTCAATTTGACCTCTTAGAAATGTCCCCCTGAGATATGTTGGCACAGAGTATGATCTTGAAATAGTATAAGTAGCAGAACTAATTAATCGGCCACTATAATTTGAAGATTCGTTAAGACTGAACAAACTGTAGCGATAACCTGTGCGAAAATTAACTCTACCTAACCGTAAATTTATTTCTGCATAATGTCTCCATGAAGTGTTATTACTATAAGAGAAGTATTCGAGAGAGTACCTAAGACCAAATGGTATTTTAGTTTGATAAAATGGTAAAAATACGTTTGCAGAATAATTCCTATCAAATTGAGATCGATTAAATAATCCATATCCCGAGTACTCTGTGCCCGACAAATTTAAACTAGTTCCATTGGAATATAATACACTGCCTGACATACGATAATAGGCGGTTGGGGCAATATCAGCCGTAATTAAATATTGATCAAATAACCTTAGGTTAAATTGATTATACCAAAGAGTTTGCAAGGAGTCCTCTTCCATAATATCAATACCTGATTTGAAGGTAAATGCATTTGATAAACCATAACTGATATTACTTTGTAAGATTTTACGATAATCGGAATTCTGAAAAATATTCTGTTTATAGAAACCTGCATTCACAAAATATGTCAATTCATTCTTAGGAAGAAAGGTAAATGGAATTTGAATTCTACGAGTTTCTTCGGTTATTTGCCCATTTGGTGTAATTGTAACAATTCGAATATCACTACTCCCAAAATTTAATGGGATATCAATTTGATAATCACCAAACTCGTTGGCAACCTGATAATCTACAAGTTGGTTGTTTCGATAAATTTCAACTTCGGATTGGGGATCAGTTTGTCCTGAGTAACGATATGTATCAAATGAACGACGTGGTAAAACTTTATCATTACTTAAAGTAATACCATAAAATTGTTGTGATATCTGACCATTTGCATTCAATTCTCCAACAGATATTTGCGTTAGAGACTGATTATCGGGAATCGTATATCGCCATCTTATATTAGATGTATTTGAATTTAATCCAATTTGAGTCTTACTCAACACATGCGAACCTTGAACATCGCCACCTAAAAACTCAGCTCCAAAATTCAAATTCTGTCCATAAGTAAATTGATCTGAAAAAGATTTATTTACAGAATAATCCATAAAAAGCCCATTTAAAATCTTCCTGTTACGTGGATATAGTAGCGCAAAATCCGGATCAACTGAAGTATTTCTCAACATTTGCTGTCGCCTAAAACTAAGTTCCTGGATTATTTGAACAGGTAATTTTTCATTTGACAAGATTCTCATTGTTAAATTGTTGAAATCGACTGTTGTTTCCAGTCCAAAAAGCTCATCAAACTTTAACTGACTTAAATAAAAATCCAAATCTCCAACAAACATGTCATCAGCAGTTACAGAAATTATCCTGGTGTTTGCCTTTACAACATAATTTTTAAAATCTAGCGCAAATGTTCTATTTTGATTAATATAATAGCCTGAAATTGTAGCATTTCCGGCATTGACCTTATGAACAATTCTTAATAAACTCAAAATCTCTACCAAAGGGTAGTAGAACTTTTCCCCGTCGTAAATTGCTGTTATGTAATGGTTTACTGCATTACCATACCTTAAATTTAGAGCAACTTCTTCCGTTTCATCTGGAATTTGTGCGTTTGATGAATTTGGGAATCCTGATAATAGGCAAATTAACAGGATTGAACTGGCAATATAAATTTGTTTTAATTTCAGTTTAAGAGCGCATTACTAGTCTATAGTTACAATCGACCGAATCGGCGTAAATATAGAGTTAAATTTAGGGCAGAATGCGTTAAGGTTTCCTTAATTTCTATTAATAACCCTTCACTAACATTAAAATATTCAGAAATAAACTTATTGTAGAAATATCTGACCAGATAATGAAACAGGATTGACTTGCACAATGTCATTATTTGGCATATCACTACGCTGAGATACAAAAGTGATATCCAAAGTATAGGTACCATTCGGTACATTATCAGGAAGAGTAAATCTTCGTGTACCATCAAAATAAACTGACACAGGAAAAACATTTTCTGCGACTATCTCATTAGATGTATTTCTTAGCTTTACATTTGCTGTACCAAAAAATGGAGCATTCCCAGTTCTTTGAATGTCAACTAGTGCGCTAAATCCATTCTCTGTTCGATCACCTTGAATATTAGTTAGTCTAAGATTCGTACTTAACGCCCCCTTTTTATAGAAAAGTGCTGTTACTTGTTCAAATCTAAATGTGATTTGAGTTCGTAAACCTTCTACTGCAAGATCATCTATTGAGGGTGCCTGCGGATTTGAAGCAGTTCTGATTCGAGTCCAATACATACCGTCAGCTAGACCAGTTGGTGGACGTGCCGTAATTCGAACCGTTTGCCGTTGCCCGGGTTCGATTATAAAAGTTCGAGGAAAAGCTCTAACCCAATCTGTTGCTGCAAATTTTTCATAAGCCACAGAATCGTCATATACCATAAATCCGTTTCCAAGTGAATCTGTAGATGAGTAACCAAACAAGAAATCAACAGCAATCTCCTGGTTCTGATTGGAACCATTCATTACCACAAAGGATCCAAAACTATTCCCATCATTCATAAATACAAAGACAGGAGCAATCGATACTTGAGCCGATAATGAACTAATACTAATAAATAGTAATAACAATAAAGATAAAAGACGATTGATTTTCATGATGTTCATGGGTAAGCGTTTAAAACTATTCAATTATCAAAATAAGGCCTAATATTTTTAAATCAAACAAGCTATTAGATTCTCATTATAACATATAGATGTTAGATGAAACAAAAAAAAAGCCCTCAAAGAGGGCTTTTAATAAAGAAACGTGACTTCAGCTTGTAATTAATTATATGCTGCTGTCAAGGTGATGGTTGCTGAGTAAGCACCAACAGTTTGAGCTGCATCAGGGGTTATAGCACCACCAATGAATACATATAATGCACCACTTCCGTTTAGGTCTTCAACTTGTTCTGTTGTAGGACTAGTGGTAAATGCAGTTGATGCGGTAGCATCATTAGCAGTATGCCATCCAGCTGTATATGTAATTCCAATGGGATCGCCAGTTCCTGTAAGTTCTGTTGGAAGATCGAGAGAAAACGCGATCTCAGTAGAAGCTGTACCACCAGTGATACTAAATGATCCAGCGGAGGCTGTATTGTATGCAATAGTGTAAAGTGTATTTTGGACAACTGATCCAAAATCTAAGTCATTTACACCAGTTAAAGTTAGGGCAGTTACTACATTCGCGTCAGCAGTAATTGTTTGAGCATACATTGCGGATGTAGAGAAAACTAAGAGTGTAAGAAGTAAAAGCTTTTTCATGTTGATTCTTTATTTGTTGTGAATTTGTTGTGAAAGTGATATAAGTTCGGGTCTTTTTTATTACGATAGTAATTTAGACTTAAAATTCAATAGGAGTAATTAAAATCCTTTAATTAAAGAGCCGTTCAGGCTAAATTCGTTACAAAAAATATTAATATTTTATTATTAATTATCTAAATAACTATAAATACTCAACTTGCAACACCAGTGTTCCCGTATAAGTTCCTGGAATCACGTCTGCAGCTTCAATATCTCCAAAAATATACAGGTAAACCGTATGTAATGCAGTGGATGATCTTCTGGAAGTATTATCTGCTGATATTGGAAAGATAGCTCTTTCACTGTCGAGTATGGTAACCCCTCTAACATCGCCAACAGGTTGCCCTTGATTTGCGTAAGCGGCCATTAAATTTACACCTATTCTACATGATTCATCGACACAATTTGTTACTGTAGCATGTTGTAGATATTCAACGGAGATCAATTCAATTTCGATAATTTGTGTAGCAAGTCCTTTGATGCTAAAAATACCCATGTTTGGATCCCCTAATCGAATCGAAGTGGTTTCATTGGGGTTCATCAAGCCAAAATCAAGCTCTGATTCTACAGTTGAACCTGACTCAGACTCCACAGTCATGGAAAACTGAATGAATTGTGCATTCACTGGTGAGGATGCAAAAATTAACAAGGCTAAAATGATAAAATGTATCATCATTTTAGAAGTAATTGAATGGATTAAGTATGTGTAATCAGATTGATTCATTTAAATTAATCGTATGTCACCGTAACGGTGATATCATTCCAATAATTACCGGAACTGTTACTTGTAGAAGTAGTGATAGATCCATAAAAATACAAGTATGCCGTTTCAGTGGGTGGAGTATATCCAGAATGAACCGGAACCGGTGGTGGACGTGGTGGGCCACCACCCCGGGCAAGTACAGGAAAACGTTCTGAAGCCCCAGATATCGTTATAGCTCCAGAAACATTGTCTAAAATTTGTCCCGCGTTTGTATATACAACCGACATGGAAAAAGGAATTCTACAATCATCGGTAACACAGCTAATGTTACCATCTAAATAAAGATAATTGACCGGAAAAGGACTGAAATCGACTATAATATCTAAATAACGGATTCCAACTATACTAATAACTCCTTCTAAACCAGATCCAAGATTGATTGATTCGGAATCATCTTTTAATATCAACCCAAATTCCAGATTCCTTTCAGGCGTAACAACTGCAGAAGATGACTCATAAGACCCAAAATCTATGACTTGTGCACTTAAACTAATTGGAATAATAAATAAACCAATTACCAGAGCTATCGCGTTTAGAACAATATCAGATATATTCAATTTCAATGGCAAACTCTCCTTCATAGTTTCCGAATACCACTTCCGACAAATCAACTCGGCCCCCAATCCAAATAAAATAGGTACCATCTACGCCAAGTCTTACATCTGATCTGGATTGATCGATTATTTCAGATGTAAATTGATTATCCACTCCATTACCTGAAATAGCATATATAAATAACAGGGATTCGGATCCTCCCGACCTAATTAATTCCCTTTGAGCCAGATAATTAATTCGAATCATTGCATTTGGTCGCCCTGTTATCTGCAATTTACCGGCACCATCATTATTTTGGGGATTAACAAACAAAAGTACTGTACCGGGTGTTACACTACCTATATTGATATTCTGTACTGTTGAAATCTCAATTGACTCCATAACTGTAGCTGTAGCATTAATTGCTACAGCAGCAGAAAACCCATTGTTAGCACCTCCACTCTGAGCAAAACCTACCTGTACAATTCCAACTAACAACAATCCGACGATTATCGCTTTTATCATGAATTTTGTTAAACTGGTAGTGAGCATAAAAAAGCTTGTGAATAGGGTGTTAAAAATCTATGTCGGTTTAGAAACGTAAATCAATTAAAAAATGATATATAAAAACAGTAATTGACACCTAATCAATATAATGAATGCAACAACTATTCTTTATTAAAAATCACTAATATAGAAGCCAGACAAATACACTAAACACCCTGGTTATTCACAAAATTTAATACAACTGTGAATGTTGTCCCTTTACCCCGGCCTGGTGATGTGACTTGCAATTCACCCTGATGAATCAATAATAGATCTTTAACAATGTACAATCCCATCCCGGATGACGATTCACCTCCTGTAGGTTTCGCAGAAAACTTCGTTGATGGCATCCCAATATTTTGAATCTCTGATTTAAGCATTCCCTGGCCTTCATCCCGGACACTAAACAAGACCTTTTCACCTTGTTTTTTCAATGAAACCCAAATTCTGCTATCTGGATTAGAATATTTCAATGCATTTGAAACCAAATTATCTACTATCACACTAATCTGTGCAGAATCAGCCTTAATAATACATCCATCATCTAAATCCTGGATGATTTCTATGTGTTTACTTTCTGCCCAAACTTTACTTTCAGCACAAATTTTTTCTACAATCCACCGCATATCAAATACTGACAAATCATCATGCAACCGGATTTTCTTAGCCCGATCCTCCAATAAATCTTCTATAATATTTTGCATCTTTAAAGCCGCATCTCTGATATATCCCGAGAACTCCAGCAACGCCGCCTTGTCTTCGATTTCTTCTTCGATTAAATCAGCACTACTTCGGACAATCATCAACGGATTTCTTAAATCATGTGCTACAACACTCAGAAACTTATCCCTGTTCTCATCCAAAGCCCTCAAATTTTCATTCAAATTCTCTAATCTGCGCTTTTCTACTTGCAACTCAGCCGTTCTGTGAATGACTTTTCTCTCAAGCTCTAAATTTTTTCGCTGAATTCGCTCTGTTTTGATTCTCACAACCAAAAAACCAAATGCCACAATCAGACCTACATAAATTAGATATGCCCATATTGATTTGAACCATGGAGTAGGTACAATGACAGAAATCGAACCCTCTGCACTCACAATTCCAAATGCATCAATTGCCCTGACCCTAAATTCATATGACCCATTTGAAAGATTTGTATAAGTACGACGATTTTCAGAAGACCAATTCGACCAACCTTCATCATACCCAACTAAACGTGTTTGATATCGCAATCCACTCCCGTAAATATATCGTGGGGCTGAGTATTCCAGCGTTATATCCGAATCACCATAATCAACCACAACATTAGTTCCCTCCAACTCATTACCACCATATATCAAAGAATCCTGACTCAAATAAACCGCGTTAACCTGTGCATGAAACGAATCTGAATATTCGGGCATACTCAACAAATTAACTCTATATAAACCATCTACCCCACCAACCCAAAGAGTTGTATTATCCTGGATATAGATATTGGTGAACGAATTCTCACCCATAAATTTCAGGAATATATCTTTGGATGCATTTTCATAATTGTCGGATACATTGATTCGAATAATTCCTTCTTCACTGTTTAGCCAGTAATACCCATCTAAATCTTTTTGTGTGGAATATATGTTTCGAAGAGAAGAATCTGCCGAANNGAGTCAGAATACCTTCCGGACTAGCTATTAAAATCTCATTATTGATTCGGGTTACTGTGTTATTAGACCTTGACATAAGACCTTTTTCTTCGGCAAAAGCAATAATGTCATCAACTGTTAAATCCGGGGCTTTTGAGGAAATAAATGATGGCGATACATAATAAACTCCATTAAATCGGGATGCCAACCATAGGCCACCTTGAATGTCCTCAGCCAGAGAACGAAACTCAAACGGGGGCATCGTATATTTTTGATACTCTCTAATTTGCAGCTGTCCGTCTCTATTTTCCATCAATTCGACTATACCCCAACCATCCCGAAAGCCAACAAAATATTTATTATCGTCCAGATAACTTGGTGAAATTGAAAAAACCCCATCATTTAATAAACTTACAATTTCATCTGCCTCATAATAGAACAGCCCCATGGATCCCGCTAACAAAATTACCTCTTCACCCGTAGACAACTGGTGTTTTTCCATTTGCCAGATTTGATAATTTGTTGATGTCAGATTAATCAAACTCTGATTATTCTGACCCTCGTAACGCTGTGTCCTATAAACACCACTACTTCCACCAATCAATACTTCATCATTTTCAAGATCTATCATCGACAAAACTCCACCAGAAAACTCGCTTTGGGTATTCCATGTCGAAACATGGTCATATAAATCAATACGTGAGATTCCATTGTTCAAAGCAGCCCAAATCGAGCCATCTTTATCCTGAAATAAATTCAAAACCATCTCGAGTTGCAAACCATTTGGTTTGCTGATTTCATGCTTAATCCTAAAATTTGAATCGGTTATTATTACACCGTCGGATAAGGTTGCGAACGCAAAATCGCCATTTTTCAAACGTATAGTTTTGTACGTTTGTGAAGGCATTAGTTCAGAACCGGAACCTGATGGGGTTATTGCTGTAAGTTTCTGTGTGTCGAGTCCGTAGTGAAATATTTGACGACTGGTTGTAAGGATGTACACTCCTTCACTACTTTCATGCAAATTTGGAGCCGGCAATATAGAATTAATTGGCTGCCCTTTTAATGCGTCTAATCCTGGTAGACCAACTAATGAGTCACCCTCAATTATAAAAACACCCATGTCAGGTGTGCCTACAAAAACCTGATCGTGAATTAAAAAAGACCGTTGAAATCCTTTTTCAGAACGAATTGTTGTAAGATTTCCATCAAAATATCGATAGATAATCGCTCTGGTTGCAAAGTAAGTCCCATTCTTGGTAGCATGAGTTTCCCATACGTCGGCAATTGTCTCCGTAATTTGATCTGAAAGACTAACAAAAATTGAATTTCGCAAAGAATCTGAGATGATGAATCCAAATTCTCCAACCGCTCCCACATACACAGTATCACTATCACTGATTGAAATCGATCGCAACGGAGTTTCTAACGATGTGGGGATCAATGTCCAGCCGGATCCACTAAATTTCAGGATCCCATTCCGATTGGCAACATAAATATTACCTTTTTGATCCTGGGTAAACTCCCAATTTTGAGTTCCGGCATCATAATCACGAGCTGAGTAATTTGTAATTAAATATTGAGCATGAATTGGCTCTTGAGCATAAAGATTTGTGAAGGATACGCATCCAGTCCAAATAATCACAAATGCTCTGAGCACTCTCAAAAACATATAATTACGATGCGTATTTATGCTGAAGTAACTTCAAGAGTCTGGTCAAACGTCCTTTTAATTTGGTGCGAGGGACAATAAAATCGAGAAATCCGTGCTCAAGTAGGTATTCTGCAGTCTGAAAGCCGTCCGGAAGATCGCGACCAATAGTCTGCCGAATAACACGTGGACCGGCAAACCCAATCAAAGCACCGGGTTCAGCCAGATTAAAATCACCCAACATCGCATAACTCGCAGTAACACCACCCGTGGTTGGATCCGTCATAAGAGATATATAAGGAACTCCGGCCTGATCCAACAATGCAAGTTTTGCAGAGGTTTTTGCCATTTGCATCAAACTCAACACACTTTCCATCATTCGGGCACCACCGGACTGCGAAATAATCATTAACGGAATTTTGTGTTTCAAAGCATGATCGATGGAAATTGCAAGACGTTCACCAACAACCGATCCCATACTACCACCAATAAAACGGAAGTCCATACACGCGACCACAAGATCAATTCCATTAATTTTACCAACACCAACTCGCGCGGCATCCGTCATTTTGGTCTTTTTCTGAGTCTCATCAAGGCGTTGAGCATATTTTTTTCGATCAACAAAATTCAGTGGGTCCATTGGAAGGATATGTTGACCCAGTTCTTCAAACTTATTTTCATCAAAAATAATATTAAAATACTCTGCACTACCAATACTGAAATGATAACCGCTATTTGGATCAACCCAGCAATTTTCTATAAGCTCGCGACGGTGAATAGTTTCACCTGTCTTTGGAACTTTAATCCATAATCCCTCCGGCATTTCTTTCGGAGTGTCTGTATTGATATTTGTACCCTGGCGTTTAAACCAACTCATAGTTCATTCTTTGGTTGTTGATTGACACACAAAAATAAGAAATCTGTGTAATGATATACAATTTAATTAAACTGTCGTCCAATGCATCAATTTAATTCTCCTGAACCGTATATGTGGGTTCAAAATCGGTGACATCAATTTGTTTATAAAACTGATTCAGCCCGGCATCAAAAATTCTGATTAATCCAACTGCTCCGGTTTTATCTATTTCGCGAAGGTGTAATCGAGTCGTTTTGGATGGATTCAAACGCTGAATTCCCGTTCCAATTAGAAAATCTCCATCCTGAAATCGATCATATATATTGTCGATTTCAACTAACGATGGTTCCGATAAGGCGATCATTGATTTTAATATAATATTATCTTTAGTGAACTCGCCTGAATTTCCACCGGGTACTGACCCGGATTTAGCTACAGAAACTATCTTTGGATTTGATCCAAAATTGGTTGTTGGTTTCGTTTTATTTTCCAAATCAGAGTTCGATTCGGTTTTTAAAGATTGATCGCCACTGGCATTTGACATCCCCACTCTGAAACTCTGCGTGTAAACATGAGTACGTCGTGCATCGATAATAACATGAACAGTATACTCACCGGTAAATTCATTCATCCCGGCAGCAAATCCAGCAAGAGTATTTACCCCGTATAAAGGTACCTCCTGACCAAATAGCATGCCTTTCACCGCACTCGCCGCCACACGCAGTCCGGTATACGAACCGGGACCCACTCCCAGCAAAATCCCATCCAGTTCCGAAATCGCCAGTCCATTACCGGACAACAAATCCTGTGCCCGTGTAAAAATC
>DLXM01000336.1 GCA_003448835.1 Bacteroidota bacterium
CTACAGAAACGGCTTCTTCCATCGAATCTGCTTCAATTAAATAGGGAACATGCTCTGAAAGTTGATCTTTGATGGCTTGTTTTCCTTCACCAATAGCCACAATAGTGTGGACTTTTTGATGGATTTGTTCAACCAGCTCAGCATAATCGTTACCTTTGTCACGCCCACCTAAAATGAGCACAACCGGCATTTTAAAACTTTCAAGTGCGTACCAGACGGCATTTACATTTGTTGCTTTACTGTCGTTTACAAACTGAACGCCATCCAGTTTTCGTACAAATTCGAGTCGGTGTTCAACACCTTCAAACTTCATTAGACTATCGCGAATGGACTCAATTCTGATTTCTGCAGCACGTGCAGCCAGTGCGGTTGCCAATCCATTGTGTAGATTATGGCGACCTTTGAGTCCGATTTCTTCAATATGCATGAGATACTCCTCTTGTTTGTCGGTGTTAAAAAAAATTTCGTCGTTTCTTACAAATATGCCATCGGTGACCTCAGAAGTGGATGAAAACTTCCAGATTCTGGGTTTATCTTCGCGATTGAAAGTGGAATAAAGCAGACCGTTCGTAATCGGATCTTCATTCCATGAGATAAAAACATCACTATCTTTTTGGTTCATCCCGATGCGCATTTTGGATTTCGCATAGTTCTCGAATTTATATTGATACCGGTTCAAGTGATCCGGGGTAATATTTAGTAAACAGCTGATTTTAGGTCTGAATGTTGAAATATGGTCCAACTGGAAACTGCTTACTTCTAAAATTGACCAATCGGTATTGTTTTTAGATCGAACCAGGTCCGAATAGGCGACACCAATATTTCCACCCACATCTGCACTCAATCCTGCTGATTTCCACAAGTGTCCGAGCCAAGAAGTGACGGTCGTTTTTCCATTACTACCGGTAACTGCAACGATAGGTTTTTTCGAAAACCATGAAGCGATTTCAATTTCAGAATGAACCTCACGTTCCGCATTCAAATAGTATTGAACTAATGGGGCTTCATCGGGTACACCCGGACTTACAATCGCTAAATCTGCGATTCGGCATTGTTCAGAGTGCCCACCTTCTTCAAATCCAATACCGCTATTTGACAAAGTTTCTTTGTTTTCACCTGAAATATTCCCTGAATCGGTCACGAATACATTCGCCCCGTGTTCTTTGAGCAGACGTGCCACGGCCACACCACTTTTAGCGGCACCAATTACGATAATATTTTTATCTCGTACGTCTGTCATCGAAGTTTTAGGGTGATAATTGTGAATAGTGACAACAGGATTGCAATAATCCAGAAACGCACTACAATTTTGGGTTCAGCCCATCCTTTTTTCTCAAAGTGATGGTGGATAGGGGCCATCAAAAATATTCTTTTCCCTTCGCCACCTACACGTTTCGTAATCTTAAACCATGATGTTTGTAGAATGACTGATAATGTTTCAACAAAGAAAACTCCACAAAGTATTGGAAGCAGTAGTTCTTTATGAACCATGAGTGCAACTGCCGCGATTGACCCGCCTAAAGCCAGTGATCCCGTATCACCCATAAATACTTCGGCCGGATAAGTGTTGTACCACAAAAATCCAAAACACGCCCCTACCAGAGCAGAGCAAAAAATGGTGAGTTCACCGGTGCCGGGCAGGTACATGATGTCCAAAAACAACGAGAAATCCACACGGCCGGATACATAGGCCAGAATTCCGAGTGCAACTGCAGCAATAGCTGAGGTCCCTGCAGCTAATCCGTCTAATCCATCTGTGAGGTTTGCTGCATTACTGACACCTGTGATTACAAAAATCACAAATGGGAAAAAGAATACCCATCCAAGTGATTCACCCCAAAACGCATAATCAATGTTTGATTCTTTTATAAATGGAATTGTACTCAGGGTGTTATATGCTTCGAAATCAGGGTGGAAGTATAAAAATGTCGCAACAACAAATCCGACAGTGACTTGACCTGCTATTTTTAAGCGTCCCATGAGTCCGCGTTTGTCTTTTTTGATGATCTTTAAATAATCATCGATAAACCCAACGATTCCCAATGATATGATTACAAACAATATCGGAATCATATATGGACTTGCAGGATTCATCCATAATAAAGCTGGAACTACAGTGCTCAGGATGATGATGATCCCACCCATACTCGGAGTACCCGCTTTTTTAAGGTGGTTATCGAGGCCAATATCGGTGCGTACAGTTTCACCAAGTTGCATTCGTTGCAACCAGACAATAATTTTTTTACCAAAAACCAGACTCATAAACAGAGCAGTGACCGCAGCCAGCGCACTTCGCACAGACAAGTAACTGAAAATCCCAAATCCGGGAGGTTCATAGAGTCGTTCAATCAGATCGAGTAACCAGTATAACATTAGGCGTTCTCCTTTACTGATTGAGTTTTAGCACGAGTTTTAAGTGCATCCATGCAAATTTCACGGTCATCCAAATGATGTTTCACACCTTTGACTTCTTGATATGGTTCATGTCCTTTGCCGGCTACCAGGATCATCGCATCGGGTGAAGCAGTAGATATGGCAAGTTTTATGGCTTTTTCGCGAT
>DLXM01000325.1 GCA_003448835.1 Bacteroidota bacterium
GTCCACTTTTTTGTTGCAATTCCAGAGCTTCAAACAACAGATGGAATGACATATACAGCTATTCATCGTCCAGATGGAACATGGAGAGTAGTTGGACGTCCGAATTCCATGTTTATCGATCCGAAGGGGATATCTACCAGCGAAAGTGTAGAAAAATTCTGGGCTCCTGTCGTCATGATTCGTGGACCATTAGCCATGGTTTGGAATCCATTTGAATTCTGGTTAGATGGAAAAACCAGTCATTGTGGAGTTAATTTAATGCAGTTAGTTAAAACCGATGGTGAATGGAAACTGGCAAATACGATGTGGACCCATGAGCCGGATGCTTGCGAAGCACTTCGACCTACTGATCTTTCTACTATGAGACCGAATTAAAAGTTCTTAACGGCAGTTATTTGTCAATTTTATCGATTAATGACCACTATTTAATACGGGGTTCGTTGTATCATGATCAACTGGTTCTTTTACTAATGCCCAGGCTGCTGCCGAAATCCCAACCGTTACAGCACACACTAAAAAAGTGATACCTTTATCAGTGGATTGATTTATAAACTCACCAACACCGAGACTTGCTACAAGCTGAGGTAATACAACTGATAAGTTAAATAACCCCATATACAATCCCATCTTTGATTTTGGAATCTTCTGAGACATAATGGCAAATGGCAACGATATAGTAGCTGCCCAACCTATTCCAACCACACACATGAGACCGTATAGTATAAAAGAAGAAGTGCCAAAATATAACATGCCAACATATCCCAAAGCCATTAAAACAAGGCTTATCATGTGTGTTTTTACTCTTCCGAATTTTGATGCCATAGGTTCAAGTAATGTGGCAGGAAGAATTGCTGCAACCAAATTTAGTGAGAAAAAACTCCATGAAATTATTTGACCAAGTTCTGCTGATTCCATGTTTGGCATGCGTTCATTAACGGCAGCAAATAAATAAATAAACATCGTTTGAACGCCTATCCACGTAAAAGAATGAGCGGCTAAAACTTTTTGAAATCCAATAAGTCCGGCTACATCCCTTGATTTGCCCGATTCTTTATTTAACAAAGCTTTGAGGATGAGGACAACAGTTAATACAGCGCACGAGTATTCCATTATATTATTCGGAATATGAACTAAATCGAACCTTTCCATAAATGCGTATATAGAATAGATCAGGAATCCCCACAATGGATAAATAGTTTTTAAAATCTCAAATACACCAATATGCTGTTGATGTGTGCGAATTTCAGCTGCCTCCTGTGCTGATCCTCCTGCTGCTGAAGCAACCAGATCAGCGTTATCAACATCATCATCATCTTTTAAATATCGTGGCTCTTTGATAAAAAATGGAGGGATTAATGAAAAAGCTAAAACGAGTCCAACACCTACATATATTAAAGTCATATTACCAAATAAAGCCCCTATGAGATATGCAAGTACACCAAAAGTACCTGATATAGTTTGCATCCAGGTATAACCTCTGGTTCGTGGACGGCCTTCAGGTGTGACATCCGCAATAATTGAGCGTGTTGGATTAAAACTTACATTTATTGCCAAATCCAGCGTTAATGTGACAGTTACAGCGACACCCAGAATGGCCTCGATTCCCAAGGCTCCAGAAATTACTCCAATATTTGGTAGGGCCAGAAGCATCAATGCTGAAAGTACACCTCCAATCAGAATAAATGGTCTGCGACGACCATCCCAAAACCATACTTTATCTGAAACGATCCCGATAATAACTTGTCCAATAATTCCGGCAAGAGGTCCGGCTGCCCAAACCAGGCCAATATCCTTGATATCCAAACCGTATTGCGTGCTTAAGATCCAACTTAAAGCAGAAATCTGTACTGAAAGTGCAAATCCCATTGCTGTAGCTGGGAGTGCCAACATGGCATAAAAGCTATTACTTAGTTTTTTTTGAATATCAAGCATTTAAATTGACCTTTAAAAGATTGTGAAGTGGATTTCTAATCTATTATTTTCTTTGAAGACGATTATATTGCGATTGTTGAATCAGTTTTTGTATCAAAAGTATAATGATAGCGCTTACATTTTTGAAACTAAATCAATTTCATAGTTTTATCGGAAGTTTCAAAAATAAAAATGAGTAATAACCAATATTTGGATTGATAACTTTTTTACTATATCGTATGTTCAAATATTAAATAATTTTAATCTCTTCCTGATTTGAATGCTCATGAAACTAATTTTAAGAAATCTTAGTGTCGCCGTTCTTGCACTTCTTGTAGTTGTTGCATGCGAAACTGTGAACTCAGTTGATGCAGAACCATCAATACTAAATGGGGAAGTTGTAGATAGTAAAACCGGGAATCCTATACAGGGTGCTTACGTACGTGTAATTCAGCCACAACCTGCTCAGGAAGTACTTACCGATGCACAAGGTAAATTTAGTTTGACCGTTGAGGCTGATAGTTTGATTGATGTGAAATTACAAATTGGTAAAGAAGATTATATACTTCAAAACTATGATATGTTTGCCGCTCCGGGTCGAGTGATACAGGTCCCCCAGTTTAAATTGGTATCAATAAATTCAGGGGATGATGACGACGATGAAGAAAATCCGGAAGAATCCGGTTCAGGTCGCCCATTCTCAATTACATTAGCTGGTATTTCAAATCCTGAAATTTCAGTTTATGGCGTGGGTGGAACCCAACAATCGATGATATCATTTGTTGTTTCTGATTCTGCAGGAGTACCTGTGTCTATTAATCGTTCAACGAATGTAACATTTTCATTCGGTGCCCGGCCAGATGGCGGTGAAACATTAGGTTCAACAACTGTTTCGACGAATGAAGACGGAATTGCTTCAACAGTACTTGAAAGTGGAACAGTTTCAGGTGTTGTTCAAATTCTGGCAGAATTCAACAGAGCTGATGGTGTTTTAGTAAAATCTGCTCCTGTTAATGTAGTTGTTCGAAGTGGATTACCGAATGCAAATCATTATAGTCTTGCAGCAACACGATTCAATCTACCATATCAGATTTTTGGTCAATCCAGTGCAATCACCGCATTTATAGGTGATAAATATGGGAATCCAGTCGAACCAGGACATGCTGTATATTTCACAACAAATGGTGGCCTCATTCAAGGTGCAGCATTTACAACTTTGGGGGGACAAGCTACTGCACCATTAACTGTAGCAGCACCATTTCCAACTCATTCAGTACTGGGGCCGGGTTTTGGTACCGTTAAAGCACGAACGATTGATGAAAATAACAGTACCATTGAAGAAGAATTAATATTCCTTTTTTCAGGATATCCTGTTATTCAAACAGAAACTACATCAATTAACATACCTCACCAGGGAACACAAACAATTTATTTCACAGTAACTGATCAATTTGGCAATCCACTTACACAAGGAACCTCAATAACGGTTACTCTGGAAGGTGATAATACCAAAATAATTGGGGATACCAGTATTACACTTGATGACGTATTGGGCGGTGGTCCGGGTATTACTGAATTTAGTGTTACAATAAGTGACGATGACACAGAAGAAGAATCCAGAGAGGAATCTCGAGTGAAAATAGAAGTATCCGGCGAAAATGGTAAAACAACCCGCACCATAACCGGACAAGCTTTTAAAACAAATTCGAACTGACTTTATAGAAACGACACATTCAAGCCGCTAAATCATTTCTTTTTAGCGGCTTTTCTTTTTTCACTAAGCACCCAGTTCGCGAACAAATACTCTAATGCTACGGCTTCATTACCTTTCCAGTTAGAGATCATCTTCTGAAATTGTTTATCATTGGTTTTAGCCGGATCTCCACCGTAGCTGTAAATTATCCAAAAACGAAGCCCTGTTTCGTTACCATCTTTATCTAATTTCTGAGGGAAAAAACCATCTGTTCGATTTCGTTGAAGTAACAAATCCTGAGATGTTGTTGGACCAAATCCACGAATTTTAACTACACGATCATAAAATTCTTCCGGAGAAATTCGATCCATTTCTTCAACATCCAGATTACCGGATACAATTTCGTGAGCTAATCCAACTACATATTCACCCTTGCGCAGTGATAATCCATATTTTTTCATCGATTCGGGATCGGCACCCACAAGTTGATGTGGACGTGGCCATGATGAGATTGGACCATTAACACCATCTAATCTGGCCCCGTATCCCTCACGTACACCATAAACCATTTTTCTTGCAGTTGGTTTATGAGAAATTTGTGTTTGTATGACGCGATTTACAGCATCTTCAAAAAAATTTGCGCGTGCTACTCGTTTAAAACCATAAAACTCCTGAATCAACGGTGCTAAAACTTTATCATTTTCAGCTGCTTTATATAAAGGCTTAAGGTCTATATCACAGCCTAGTATTCTTCGAATTGATAGTGTAGCTAACTCGATTTCTGATTGCGAAATATTCTCAGCACACGAAACAGTAAATTCAGGATTTTCTACATCGCCGTTAAAGTGAATTGTCATTAAATAATCTCGTTCACCAGCCGGGATCGGTCTGGTAAAACCCTGCTCGAAAATTAAAAACGGGTCATGCTCATGATCAAAATATTGATCGATATCCAGACACAAGAAAAAATCATGTGGAGCTATCGATTTTATCGTCCAGGTTTTCATTGTTCTGTTAATATTTCAAGGTTAGATTTCAAAATCCTTAATTCATCAATAGACGCGAAGCAACTTCAAAATTAGAAAAAAATAAACCGATACATTTATAGCAAGCCAAGGACTAGGTTTAATATTTATGTGTTTATATCGAACTAATATTGGAAGCACTACAAATAACAAAAACATCATGGTCATCAAAATCCAAATTCCGATGCCCCGAATCAGATAAATTCTGAACCAAGCCCAAATCGTTCCAAAAACATGTTTAATTGAGCTGAAATCATCAAAAATTCGCCCAACTTTCATCAAAAAATCAGTATCCCATAACAATAGGTGTAGAAATAATCCGGTACTTAAAATTACCGCATACAATATATTCTGTCTTTTTTTTAGCATTTGATATCGTTCGAGGGTTGACATAATGCACAAAGATACTAATTTCCGCTTCTGTAAATCAGTCAAACATTTCAAACTGATTTTGTTATATTTGTGCCTACCTATTCCTAATATTTCAACAAATTCTATTACAATGCGGAAAATCTTTGTCGCTTTTTTATTGATGTTTGTAATCTCATGTTCTAACTCGTCTGAGATTAAAGTCCTTCATAATATCAATGGTTATTCTATGACCAACGATGGTCTTATTAAGTTCAATGCAATTGCCATGCAAGATGGCAAAATTCTATCTGTTGGTAGCCATTCAGAGATCATTTCGTCTTATGGAAATGCCACATCAATAGATGGTGGAGGCCGAACTGTACTTCCTGGTTTAATTGATGCCCATGCTCATGTAATGGGGCTTGGTAGTAGTATATTAAACGTGAATGTAATGGGCATTCAAACGCTCGACGAAACCCTCCAAATGGTTTCAGATTATGCAGTACAATATCCCGATTTGGCATGGATTCAAGGACGTGGATGGAATCAGGTGCTTTGGCCGGAAAATACTTTTCCAACTTCGGCCGATTTAGATCGTGCAGTATCAGATCGTCCGGTTTTTCTGAGCAGAGTAGATGGTCATGCAGGTTGGGCTAACTCAGAAGCAATGAGAATTGCAGGTATCACACGAGATACCCCTGATCCGGATGGTGGTGCCATAATCAAGGACGAAAATGGAGAACCTACAGGCGTTTT
>DLXM01000271.1 GCA_003448835.1 Bacteroidota bacterium
TTGTACACCCAAAGTATCCATTTAGGTGGACATAAAACTTTTGATGAGTTTATATCCGATTTTAATGAGGATGCCTTTCACTGGGACAAACTGCTTAATTCGTATGCTGGTGTATTCGGCAAAGAAAACATCATTGTGAAACGCTATCATAAGTCTTTTTTGCCCGAAAATGATAGTTTAATTAAGGAATTCGGCACTATACTGAATAGTAATGTCTTGATGAGTTTCAACAAAACCAATCCACGCAACAGAGGGATTTCAAGAGATGCGTTAGAAATAACCCGAATTACGAATCAGTATTTAAATAGTGAAGATCAGTATTTACTCAGAAGTATTTTTCAGGAATCGAATGCGAAACAACCTTTTGAATCTTATGCATATATGGATTCAGAACGACGAAAATCATATCTAAAACGATTTTCAAAGTCAAATGCCCTTGTATCCAACGCTTATTTTGGTGATGCAATCGAGAAGCTCTTTCCTGAAGATGATATTGAACACCAAAATTATCTACCATATAATGGACTTACTTCAGATGCCGTTGCGCTAAACCTGTCAAAAAGTATTGTCACGCTTCATAAAAAATTGAAGCGTTTGGAAGATAATTTGCAGCACGAAATCAAGAAAACAGGCATTAGATACAAGATTAAAAAGGCTTTAAGTCGATTAATTAAAGGTTGAACCGAGGTCAATATGGATATTGTTTGGGTTGGAGTGGCTTTCATTTTTGGGATTATTGTTAGTAAAATCCACATACCTCCGCTTGTCGGGTATCTTGTCGCAGGAATTACATTAGGTGCATTTGGATATGAAGGTGGCAGTGTCTTAAAAGAAATCTCACATCTTGGGGTCGTTTTTTTATTATTTACGGTCGGACTACACATCAAAATCAAGAACATTCTGACAATGGAGGTTCTTGGTACCGGGTTGATTCATTTATTTATTTCAACTCTCATTTATATACCTATTATTCTATTTATTGGACTTGGTTTAGAAGCAGCAATAATCATAAGTATCATTTTGGGATTTTCAAGTACGGTTTTAACAGCCAAAAAACTTGAGTCCAGAGGAGAAATGGGCGCATATTATGGTAGAGTTGCTATTGGGATTTTAATTCTGCAGGACTTGGTCGCCATCGGGATCATCGCTTATGCCGGTGGAGGTGTACCTTCATATTGGGCGGTAGTTCTACTAGGTTTGCCACTATTACGACCACTATTATCGAAATTGTTACGGATGTTGGATCGTGATGAACTAATGCTTTTGATGGCATTGGCTTTAGCAATAGGTGGTGAAGCATTGTTTTTGCAGTTTAATGTCAGCGGTGAACTGGGTGCGCTAGCAATGGGAATGCTATTGGCGAATGATGAAAAAGGTGAACAACTGGAAAAAAAGATTTGGGGAATCAAAGAAGCTTTTTTGGTTGGATTCTTCTTGCAAATTGGGTTAACCGGATTACCTGATACCAGCGCATGGACAGTAATAGGTTTCTTTACTCTCATCCTACCAGTTAAAGCAGCCCTGTTTTTTGCATTGTTTATGGTGTTCAAACTTCGAGCCAGAACAGCATATCAAGCTACAATTTCACTCACTGCATATTCAGAATTCACCTTGATCGCAGGAGCAGTAGCTTCATCTATGGGGCTTATTCCAGAAGAATGGATCTTGCTATTGGCAATCTTAACTGCAATATCATACATCGCCAATTCAATACTTGTAAAAAACGAGGACAAAATTTGGGAGAAAATGAATGATTTCCTCGTCAAATTTCAGCGGGGAGGTAGAACACCAGATAAACAGTTGTCAACTTTAGGTGCTTCAGAATATTTGGTCATTGGGATGGGGATGTCGGGTACTGCAGCATACGATTATCTCAAAGAAAATGGTTTTCAGGTTGCAGCTATGGATATAAATCCGGATCGTATTTCAAGGCATATCGAAGAAGGGCGGCGAATTGTATATGGTGATGCTCAGGATATTGGACTTTGGGAAAAATTGGATACCAGCAAAATCAAATCTATTCTGATTGCTATGTCGACCGGGATTGATCTTAAAATTCATGTTATTAACATGTTGAAAGAATGTGAGTTTAAGAAGGAAATATTTATCCTGGCAATGAATGAGCGCGAAGAAGCCGTCATAAATCATGCAGGTGGAATCCCTGTTATGATTCCTGCAAAAGAAATTGGTCGACACATGGGAGTACTTTCAACTGAAGCTGATAAATCTGACAAAAATTGAGTTAATGCTTTAAAACATCTTAGCATTGAACTTCCTATTAAACTATGGAAGTAGGTACTTCAGACAAGCTCGTAACGTTTTTGGTTATTTATTCCAAAATCGAACGAATTTGTTTTTATTTTCATGATATAATCGGTAATTTAACCGAAATTTAGAGGTGAATACATGAGCAAAGTTGGTATCATAAAAGAATTTTGGTTGTTCCTGAGGGTCAGAAAAAAACTCTGGCTGGCACCAATCGTCTTCATACTTGTGCTTCTTGGCCTTTTGATCATCGTTACAGGAAACACGGCATTAGCACCATTCATTTACGCATTATTCTGAAAAGTGATCCATTTTCAAATCTTTTTCAAATCAATCCGACACTCGATCACAAGGGTAGTCGGATTTTTTTTGTCAATATTCCGGATGATCATCCTTCCATTAGGCACTTTTCTTAGTATTTATCTCAATTTGTTTAATCATTCAGTAAATCAAAGCACTATCACATGCAAGAACGTTCACGTGCAATAATCGCTCTATCTGATGGAACTGTAGAACTTGGCTATGCCATTGGTTTTAAAGGAACTACCGGAGGAGAGCTTTGCTTCAATACAAGTATGTACGGCTACCAGGAAATCTTTACTGATCCCAGTTATTATGGCCAGTTAATGATGATGACCTATCCTCATATTGGAAACTACGGCGTATCATCACGTGATGATGAAGCCTCGAATGTGATGGTATCAGGTATCGTAGTCAGGTCTTTCTCATTTGATTACAGTAATCCCATGGCGGATGAAAGTCTTAATGCTTACCTCAAAAGGAATAAAATTGTTGGAATTTCAGGAATAGATACACGTAAAC
>DLXM01000375.1 GCA_003448835.1 Bacteroidota bacterium
ACTGGGTTCAGCTGCGGTTCAAACACTGATAGATGGGCATAATAATGCCATGGTTGGAGTTGTGAATAATGAAATTAAAGTCACACCCATGAAAAATACATGGTCCAAAAAGAAAAGTATTAATTACGAGCTCCTCGAGCTGGCAAAAATTTTAAGTTAATAATATGATCAAGATTGATTCGAGTAAGTCACGTAAGTTTTTGGATGAAAGCCGGTACGAACAAATAGTATCATTATCTAACAAATCGTTCTCTGAAATTCGGACAAAGTCCGGTAAAGGATCTGAATGGCTGGGTTGGAGGGATATCCTATCAAATCCAAATGATGCGCTTTTAAACGAAGTCAGCGAACTGGGAGACACTATTCGCAGGGATGCTGATGTTTTTATCGTATGTGGGATAGGTGGATCCTATTTGGGAGCTAAGGCAGTTATTGATGCACTCGGACCATTTTTCGGCGGTAAAGGTCCTGAAATAGTCTATGCCGGGCACCACATGAGTGGTCGATATCTCAAAGAATTAGTGAAATGGCTCGATCAACCTAAATCAGATGGTAAGCCTAAAAGTGTTTATCTGAATGTAATTTCAAAATCTGGTACCACTACTGAAACTGCAATTGCATTTAGAATTTTACGTGATTGGATGCATAATCGATATGGTGGAGATGCTGTTAAACGCATTTTTTGTACTACCAGCGCCAAGGGTGGTGCTTTAAATCGCATTATTGAAGCGAATGGGTATAAAAAGTTTGTTTTACCGGATGACATTGGCGGTAGATTTTCAGTATTAACTCCAGTTGGATTACTTCCGATTGCCGTTGCCGGACATGATATCCGTGAATTGTATTATGGAGCTGTGAGTGAATTCGAACGGATTGAAAAATCGCCTGAGTCACTTATAGAGTATGTTTCTGTTCGAACTGCATTTCACGAGATGGGGTATGCTGTTGATGTTATCGCATCTTTTGAACCAGAGTTAAAATCATTTGGTGGATGGATGCAACAACTGATGGGCGAGAGCGAAGGCAAAAATCATAAGGGACTTTATCCTACAGTTCACGGATACTCAACTGATTTGCATAGCTTAGGACAGATGGTTCAGGATGGTCAACGAAATATGATCGAAACGTTTTTGGTTGTAGATGATGATACTGTTAGGTTAGGAATTGAACTGGATAAGCAAAACTATGATGGCTTGAATTACCTTTCAGGAAAAACGCTACACGAGATAAACACAAAAGCGTGGCTTGGAACTAGTGAGGCACATTTTGAAGGTGGTGTTCCAATTATTAATATTCATGTAGACCGTATCAATGAAGCAGCTATTGGAGCTTTAATCTATTTCTTCGAAATTGTAACAGCAACGTATGTCTATAATCTGGGTGAAAATCCGTTCGATCAGCCCGGAGTTGAAGACTATAAAAAAGCCATGTTTAAATTATTGGGAAAACCTGAATAAATAATGAGTAATAAAAAAGAAAAGTCGGAATTCAGATACATTGCTTTAGCCGGGAATATTGGTGCAGGTAAATCTTCGTTAACCGGATTGTTATCAAAACATTTTGGATGGGAATCGTACTATGAATCTGTAGATAATAATCCATATTTAGCCGATTTTTATGAAGATATGAGACGATGGAGTTTTAATCTTCAGATCTATTTTTTATCTGCCAGGTTCCGGAGCCAAAAACAAATGTTGGGTGAAAGAGCCAGTTTTATTGAGGATAGAACCATTTACGAAGATGTGGAAATATTTGCACGGAATCTTAATGAAATGGGATTGATGAGTGAGCGTGATTACAATAATTACAAAGATCTGTTTCATGAAATGAGTGATTATTTACGCCCGCCAGATTTGTTGGTTTATTTACGTGCTAAAGTTCCAACCCTGGTTAAGCAGATTCAACAGAGGGGACGAGATTACGAGAATTCGATACGAATTGATTACTTGGAACGATTAAATGGGCTTTATGAAAGTTGGGTTGACCGATATCCGTATGATAAACTCATTATCGAAACAGATGATTTGGATTTTGTAAATAATAAAGAGGATCTTGGTAAAGTGATATCGATGATAGAACAAAGATTGTTCGGATTGTTTTCAAATCCTTGAAATTGACTGAGTATTGTCGTATTTTAGCAGGCTTTAGATCATACGAATATGCTGACATTTAAAATAAATGAGATACCGAAGGGTAAATCCACTGATAAGTTCGAAATTAACGAGCGAGATTTGGATTTACGAGGGCTGGAATTTCGTGCACTTACTCTTAATATGGAGTTTGAGAAACGGGAATTCACGCTATTGGTAACCTTTCATTTTGATGCAGAAGTTCAACTGATTTGTGATCGATCTCTGGACGAATACTGGCAACCTCTTACTGGATCTTATTCAATATTATTCAAAGTGGATGCACAAGAGGAATCAGAGGATGATCAAATGTCAGTGCGTCGCTTAGATATCTCCGGAAATATTATTAACATTGAGAATGAAGTGCGTGATACTATTTTGTTAGCTGTACCGCTCAAGAAAATACATCCAAGATATTTTGATAAAAATGGCGAATTGATAGAGCTGGAACTCCCAAAAGAGGCCAGTGACGAGATAGATCCCCGTTGGGAAGCTCTTAAGAATTTGAAAGAAACTAACCTGTAATCATTTACATCTAACATGGCACATCCAAAACGCAAAATTTCCAAAACACGTCGTGACAAGCGAAGAACACACCACGGTGTTGAAGCAGCTACACTATCACTCTGCTCAAACTGTGGCGCTGTACACCGTGCACACCATGCTTGTGGCTCCTGTGGACATTATCGTGGCCGTCAGGTAATTGACATTAAAGCATAATTAAAACAACCAATTCTTACTTCTTNNTTATGATCAAAGTAGCTGTTGATGCCGTAGGGGGAGATCATTACCCGCAAAATCCTGTTCAGGGTGCAATTCAGGCCATTAGTGAGGACAAAAGCCTCGCTGTAATTCTGGTCGGTCCTGAGCAGATGATTAAGGATGAATTGATTAAACAGGAATATGTGGGTGACCGCATTTCTGTTTTTCATGCTCCTGATATCATTTCGATGGATGATTCACCTGCTGCCGCGGTCAAAGGAAAACCCCAGTCATCAATTCCTGTTGGACTTACATTACATGCAAAAAAGCATTGTGATGCGTTTGTCAGTGCAGGTAACACCGGGGCATTACTTGCTGCATCTGCTTTTATCCTGGGAAGATTAGATGGCGTACTTCGACCAACGATTTCATCTGTGTTCCCAACAGTTGATGGTTTTCGTTTAATGGTGGATGTTGGTGCTAATCTGGATGCAAAACCAGAAATGCTTTATCAATTTGCACTCATGGCTGAAGTTTATGCTCACTATGTGATGGGAATTGAAACTCCGCGAATTGGACTTCTAAACGTCGGTGAAGAAGAAGAAAAAGGTACCGAAAACATTAAAAAAGCATATGACCTTTTAAGAGCACATCCCCGTTTTGTGGGTAATGTCGAAGGTCGTGATATTTTAGCCGGTGCTGCTGATGTTTTTGTTTGCGACGGACTCACAGGGAACATTTTGCTTAAATTCGGTGAATCATTTCCAGAGGCTTTGTCAATCTTAGTTAAGAAGTCAATCGTTCGACATCAAATGGCACCGGAACAAGCACAAATGGTGGGTATGATTTTAAAAGAAGCTCTTGCTCAGTTCGATTACGAATCTGTAGGTGGAGTACCGTTTCTTGGGGTAAATGGAGTTAGTTTGGTAGGGCATGGTGGAAGTTCACCATTAGCTATCAAAAATATGATTCATTCTGCTGTAAAAATGCATACCTCAGGTGTTAACGATAAGATCATCGCTTATCTGAATAATAAATAATCTTACATGTCACAATCTGTAAAAGCCAGAATCGTCTCGGTCGGACATTATCTGCCTGAAGACAAACTGACCAATGCCGATCTCGAAAAACTCGTAGAAACTAATGATGAGTGGATTCGCACTCGAACCGGAATCAGCGAACGTAGAATATTAAAGGATCCAACTAAAGCAACTGCATTTATGGCAACAGAAGCTGCCAAAGAGGCTTTAGAATCCGCAAATGTGGATCCATCAACGGTCGATTGTATCATTGTTGCTACAGTCACGCCTGATTATATGTTTCCGGCAACTGCTTGTCTGGTTCAAAAAAGACTAGGTTGTACCAGCGCATATGCATTTGATATCCTGGCAGCTTGTAGTGGATTTATTTATGCACTTACAACAGCCTCAATGTTCATCGAATCTGGCAGATATAAGCGTATTCTTGTAATCGGAGCCGATAAAATGAGTTCAATCATTGATTACTCAGATCGAGCGACCTGTATCATTTTTGGTGATGGAGCAGGTGCTGTACTACTGGATGGAACTTCAGATGGTACAGGAGTCCAGGATTTCATCCAACGTGTTGATGGTGATGAAAACGAACTTTTATGTATGAGAGGTGGCGGTAGTTTAAATCCTTCAACTCATGCAACCGTTGAGGCTAATATGCATTATATATATCAGGACGGTAAAACGGTCTTTAAAAAAGCTACTGAAGCAATGGCCGATATATCACTTGAAATAATGGAAAAAAACAATTTGTCGGCTGATGATGTTGCCTGGTTGGTTCCTCATCAGGCAAATCAGCGGATTATAGATGCTACAGCACGTAGAATGGGCTTAGGAAGCGAAAAAGTGATGTCAAATATTGCTTTTTATGGTAATACTACAGCTGCTACCATTCCATTGTGCCTTTATGACTGGAAAGACAAACTTCAAAAAGGTGACAATCTGATTTTATCAGCATTTGGAGGCGGTTTTACTGCTGGTGCAGTATTTTTAAAGTGGTAATTTCAATCGTATGAAAACAGCGTATATTTTTCCGGGACAAGGGTCCCAATTTGTTGGGATGGGTAAAGATCATTATGACTCAAATTCAGAGTTTCATGATTTATGTGAACAAGCAAATGACATTTTAGGCATTTCTCTCACAGATGTCATGTTCAGTGGCCCGGAAGAGACATTGAAACAAACCGAGTTCACTCAACCCGCTATCTTTTTGCACTCAGTTGCGCTGTTTAGATCATTGGGTGTTACACCAGATGCAGTAGCCGGACACAGTCTGGGTGAATTTTCAGCTTTAGTCGCCTGTGGAGCAATTTCGTTTGAAGATGCAATTAAAATTGTGCGTAAACGGGGTCTGCTCATGCAACATGCCGGTGAAATAAATCCAGGTACAATGGCGGCCGTTATCGGTTTAGAGGATGTGGTCGTTGAACAAATTTGTATTGATGCTTCATCCAAAGTCGGAAAAACTGTTGTACCGGCGAATTTTAATAGTCCGGGGCAACTGGTAATATCGGGGAATGAAGAAGCAATTGACGTTGCATTAGAAATATTTCAGGCAACAGGTTGCAAATTGGCCAAAAAACTACCGGTAAGTGGTGCATTTCATTCACCATTAATGCAACCGGCTTATGATGGGCTAAAAGATTCTTTAGAAGATCTTACTATCAATGAGCCAGTTTGTCCGATTTTCAGTAACTTTACAGCACTTCCAACTTCAGATCCATCTTTGATTAGATCTAATTTATTAAATCAATTAATGAATCCGGTTCGTTGGACACAAACATTGTTGAATTTTGAAAATGATGGTTTCTCTTCGTTTATCGAAGTAGGGCCCGGTAAAGTGTTACAGGGATTGGTCAAGCGGACAATCAAATCTGCTCAATTCAGTGGGCATCAATAAGGAGTTTTATGAAATTTACATTAGAAGGTAAAACATGTCTGGTTACTGGTGCCGGGCGTGGTATTGGGCGGGCGATTGCTTTAACATTAGGCGAAGCCGGGGCTGATGTGGCTATAACGTTTTCAAGATCTATTGGTCCAGCGGAAGAAGTAAAAGCTGAACTGGAAAAAATGGGTCGAAAAGCGT
>DLXM01000318.1 GCA_003448835.1 Bacteroidota bacterium
GCTGAAGAATTTCCTGATATGGAATCAACTATTGGTGAATATTGCCATGATGTACAACGTGATGTACTTAGAAATCTAATTCTGGATGAACATTACCGTATTGACGGACGTAAACCCAATGAAATCCGTGATATCTGGACCGAAGTCGGATACCTGCCAAGAACTCATGGTTCTGCCATATTTACTCGTGGTGAAACACAATCGTTGGTTACTGTAACTTTAGGCTCTAAAAAAGATGAGCAATCTATTGATACATTATTTGACGCTGAACCTAAACGATTCATGCTCAATTACAATTTCCCTCCATTCTGTGTTGGTGAAATCAATAACCGATTTGGTTTGAGCAGACGTGAAGTTGGACATGGTAATCTTGCAGAAAGAGCATTAAAACGTACGTTGCCGTCTCAAGAAGAATTTGGCTATACAATCCGAATTGTTTCAGATATTCTGGAATCAAATGGATCATCGTCTATGGCATCAGTCTGTGGTGGATCGATGGCTATGATGGATGCTGGTGTCCCTGTTAAGAAACCTGTTGCAGGTATCGCTATGGGAATGATTGTTGGTAACGGCAAAACAGTTGTACTTTCTGATATTCAGGGCGAAGAAGATCACTTTGGTGATATGGATTTCAAAGTAACTGGTACAGTTGATGGTATTACAGCGTGTCAAATGGACATCAAAGTAAACGGTGTTTCTTTCGAAGTTATGGAAGAAGCTATGCTGGACGCTAAAAATGGTCGTTTGCATATTCTTAGTAAAATGGCCGAGTCTATTTCAGTGCCAAGAACTGAGCTTTCACGATACGCACCAACATTCCGCAAAATGGAAATCAATGCTGACCAAATCGGTGCGGTAATTGGCCCGGGTGGTAAAGTGATTCAAGGGATTCAGCGCGAAACCGGTACTGAAATCAGTATTGAAGAAAAAGGCAATAAAGGTATCGTGGTTGTATCAGCGNNAAAGGCAATAAAGGTATCGTTGTGGTATCAGCTGTTGACGCTGACGCTGCTGATGCTGCCATCGCCCGAATCAAATCGATCACCGGTTCACTTGAAGAAGGTGAAATCTATGATGGATTAGTTAAATCTATCAAAGAATACGGTGCATTTATTGAATTGATGCCTGGTAAAGAAGGATTACTTCATATCTCTGAAATCGATCACAAGCGAATTGATAGAGTAGAAGATGTACTTCGTGAAGGCGATAGAGTTCAAGTCATTCTTCTTAAAATTGAAAATGGCGGCAAACTCAGATTGTCAAGAAAAGCACTTATTCCAAACGAATAAGTTTGACAAATTTCTTACCTTTGAAAGCGCCATTAAGTCAAATTAATGGCGCTTTTCTTATTTTTAATACATTATTTCATTATGTCCCCAGAAACAGAACATATACACAAGAGTACTCATCCAACCGGCCTTAGAATTGTTACTGAAACGATAGATAGTGTTAGAAGCCTTACAGTAGGTGTTTGGATCAAAACAGGCAGCAGGCACGAAGATATCAAAGTTGCAGGAATCACTCATTTCCTGGAGCACATGTTATTCAAAGGCACCGAAAAACGAAGTGCATTTGACATCGTTCAGGGCATAGAGTCAGTAGGTGGTTATTTAAATGCATTTACATCGTCTGAATACACGTGTTATTACGTACGCTGTCTGGACTCAGAGCTTCAAAAATCACTGGATGTTCTATTTGATATGGTGCAGCATTCAACACTTCCATTGGAAGAAATTGAAAAAGAGAAGAAAGTAGTCATAGAAGAAATGAAAATGTATCGGGACAATCCAGATGATTACATTTTTGAAGAGTTTACCGGACAAATATTTAATCAACATCCTCTTGGACGTCCTATAATTGGTTATGAAGCCACAGTATCGGCTTACACACAAGAAGACCTTAAACAATACATTGCCGATCGATATACACCCGGTAATATCATTGTTGCAGTTGCAGGTAATGTAGAACATAAGGATGTAGTTGATTTAGTAGATCAATATTATATCAATGCAACACCTACTAAGACGACTACAAGTGGGAAACAAGTATTAACACCATATGAAACTTCATCCAAAACTCTAACAAAAGCGATTGAGCAAACACATTTTGTAGTTGGACGCAGATCATTGGCTAACGATGATCCGGAACGCTATAAATTATTGTTGATCAACACGATACTAGGTGGTGGAATGAGTAGCCGGTTGCATCAAAATATCCGTGAAAAATATGGGTATTGTTATTCCATCAGCTCTTTCAATCAGGCATATACCGATACCGGGATGTTTGGAGTATATGTAGGTACAGACAAAGAGTATGTTACTCATGTTAAAGAACTTATCTTTGAGGAGTTCAGAAAACTTAGAGAGTCACAAGTAAGTGATAAAGAGCTGTCAGAAGCTAAAGCCCAGCTTAAAGGGAAGTTATTATTGTCACAAGAAAGTATGAGCAACAGGATGACCAGACTAGCCAAAAGTGAGATCTACTACGACCGATATATCACTTTAGATGAATTGGTTGAACAGATTGATCTGGTCACGGCAGATGCGATCCTGGATTTCTCAAAAGACTTTTTCAACGTATCTTTATTTTCAGAAACTTTGTTATTACCAGAGGAAAAATGAGTAGAAAACAATTGATTTACATCAATCAACTGTCCAAATTTGATGGACTAAAAGTGACATTAAACGGATGGATTTATAATAAACGTGGCAGTAAAATGCTTGTGTTTTTGATTCTTCGTGATGGTACCGGATTATTGCAATGTATCGTGGATAAAGAAGATGTCGGCGAAGAAATGTTCGAAATAGCTGATTCATTGACCCAGGAGAGCTCTGTATCGATTACTGGAATTGTTCAGGAAGATGAACGCTCACAAGGTGGGTATGAGCTGCATGTGACTGACATTAAAATTCATCAGATCACACAGGATTATCCGATTACTCCCAAAGAACACGGTATAGAATTTCTTATGGAGAATCGTCATTTATGGCTGAGAAGTCAGCGACAATGGGCGGTAATGCGTGTCCGGAATGAAATTATTTATGCGATTCATAAATTTTTTCAGGAAAAAGGATTCATTCAAATGGATGCTCCCATTTTTACGGGTAATGCTGTAGAAGGTACATCCACACTTTTTGAAACGAATTATTTCGAAGAAAAAGCTTATTTAACGCAGTCTGGTCAGCTATATGGCGAAGCAATGGCTCTCGCCCATGGTAAAATCTATACATTTGGACCTACTTTTCGTGCGGAAAAATCAAAAACGCGTCGTCATCTAACTGAATTCTGGATGATTGAGCCTGAAATGGCTTTTTATGATCTGGATATGAACATGGATCTTGCCGAGGATTTGATTACCTACATCGTTGAACGTGTAATTGAAAGACGTAAAAAGGAACTGGAAATTCTGGGTCGTGATCTGGCTAAACTTGAAGCAATTAAATCTCCGTTTCCGAGAATAACTTATACTCAGGCAATTGAAATTCTGACTAGTGACGCGACTAAAAAAATGCTGGATGAAATGGAATCATCCAGAAAAGAAGAAGAAATATCTTTGAATGAAGAGCTCAAAACGATAGAAAAAGAGCATGGACAGGCTAAAAAAGGTCGAAAACTTGAGATCGAACGAAGACTTCGGGAAATTCGATTGCGACTTGATGAAATTGAAGAAGATTTGAGAAATATTCCGGTTTGGAAAACTTCTGCACTTGAAAAAGTATGGGGTGATGATTTAGGCGGGTCGGACGAAACCATTCTAACTATGCAGTTTGATACACCAATCATGGTCCATGGTTATCCTTCCGAAATCAAAGCATTTTACATGAAGCATGATCCTAATAATGATAAAGTTGCACTCGGTGTCGATATGTTAGCCCCAGAGGGATATGGTGAAATAATAGGTGGGGGTCAGCGTGAAGAAAGTCTTGAAGTATTACTGGAACGAATCAAACAGCATGATTTACCGGTAGAAGCATTCTCATGGTATTTGGATCTTCGCAAATTTGGAACGGTTCCGCATTCAGGCTTTGGTTTAGGTCTGGAGCGGACTGTAGCCTGGTTGTGTGGATTAAAACATGTTAGAGAAACAATTCCATTCCCAAGAACTTTGGGTCGATTATACCCTTAAAATTAGCTCGATTTGCCTTTAACTAAGATTACATCAGTTAACTATCCGGTTGCAAAGAAAGAAATTGCAGCCGGTGATCTGTTGCCTTTTTATTTCATTTGTGGCGAAGAAACGTTTTTTGTGGATTCTTTGCAGAATGATCTGATTAAAGTCATGCCTGTTGACTTGCGTGATTTCAATATGGATATCTTTTATGGGAATGAAACTACTCTATCTAAAGTGATCAACGCGGCCAAGAGTTATCCTATGATGGCCGATCGTCGGATTGTTGTGCTAAGGGAATTCTCAGCATTATTTGAGCGTAATAAAGAAGAACTTGAGGATAGTGAATCTGACGAGGAGGGAGGATCGAGCTCTGTTGACGAGTTGATAGCATATATTGAAAGACCAAACCAATCAACCATATTTATCATAACTGATAAAAAGGCTCTTGGCAATTCAAGGCTTGGTAAAGTGATTGAAAAAAGTAATCATGCCTGTTATGCCAAATTTGAACCAATCACTGAGAATATTCTACCGGATTGGATTATCAAATGGACCCAATTTCATCATAATAGAACCCTTGAACCACAGGCTGCACTATTATTAGTTCAGCGTATTGGAAGTGATCTTTTAGCGATTACATCGGAAATCGAAAAATTTTCGACTAGTAAAAAAGAAAATGAATCAATTACACTGAATGATGTAACCGAACATGTCAGGGTTACTAAAGAAATCAATGCTTTCGATTTTAAAGACGCAATCATTTCGGGGAATACTCAGAAGAGTCTAAAGATGGCTGAACAGATGTTAATGACTACTAAAACTTCTGAAACCGGCGAAATTATGCGTTTGATTGCATTTTTATACGGATATTATTCCAATATCTGGCAAATTCAAAGGCTGACACAAAAGGGAATTCCATCCAAGCAGATTCAAGCTACTGTAGGAATTAAAAGTGAGTATTATTTCAACAATCTTTCTAAGGAGTCAAGATCTTTTACTCCAGCTAAAATTCATTTAGCATTTGAAGCAATTTTAGATGCAGATAAAGCTGCTAAAGGGTTCACAAAACTTGAACCATCCGATATACTTTACATGTTGATTAGACGATTAACTGCCTGATTCTAATATTCCAACAAGTTAGTTAGTTCTTTTTCTAATCTGGATAATGCTAAATATCCCTCTTCAAGTCTTGTATTCGTAGGAATTGGGGTATCCAATGATGAACAACGTCCAATTGGCGCATCGAGGTGTTCAAATCCTTTGCTGGCAATAATTGCGGCAATTTCACTCATTGGTCCCATGAATTCTGACGGTTCCTGAAGTAAAAGTACCCGACCAGTTTTTTTGACAGTTTTTAGAATAGCTTCAGTATCCAATGGAAGCAGCGAACGAAGATCCAGGATTTCAATTGATATGCCACTTTGCTCATAAATTCTGTTAACTACGGATTCAGCCCAATGTACACCCATCCCGTAAGTAATAATCGAAGCTTCGGTTCCTGCACGGTGGACTCTCGCTTTTCCGATTTCTTCATACACAAGGTTTTCAACTTTTGGACCTCTCAGACTTCTATAGAGTTTTTTGTGTTCAAATATTAATACCGGATTAGGATCAAACAAGGAACTCCATGTTAATATTTGGGCGTCCTCAACAGTAGCCGGAACTACCACTTTAAGGCCACTATGCTGCATAAACCATCCCTCAGGACACTGAGAATGAAATGGACCTGCCCCAACACCACCACCATATGGAGAACGAATTGTTACGTTGATTGCCGGTGACCAACGATAGTGAGATTTTGCCAGGTTGTTCACTATCTGATTGAAACCACATGTGATAAAATCAGCGAATTGCATTTCAACTACCGGACGAAATCCCGCCAGACTGAGTCCGTATGCGGCACCAATTGCTCCAGATTCGATAATAGGGGTATTTCTTACACGATGTTTACAATAAACCGAGTGAAAATTATCAGTTATTTTGAAAACACCGCCGTATTCAGCAATATCCTGCCCAAGGATAATGGTTTTATTGTCATGTGCCATTGCAGCGTTCAGGGCATTTCTAATTCCGTCTACATAACGAAACTGAGTTAGATCAGCATATAAATCCGGAACATCCTTCCCAATAATTACACTTGGAGCCTCTACTGAACGAGCATAAACTGCATTAATTTCTGTTGCTTCATCAAATTCGGGCAATGGACAATCCAGAGCTTTGCTCACATCATCTTTTATGAAATTCTTTAAGTCTTGTTTGATTGATTTGAGTTCATTTTCGGTAACATCATGTTCCTTTTGCAGGTAGTTTTCATAGCGTAGAATAGGATCTTTTTTACTCCATTCTTCAAATAATTCGTTTGGAACGTATGAGGTTCCTGAAGCTTCTTCATGTCCACGCATTCTAAACGT